>NZ_JBFUGJ010000179.1:0-11984 GCF_056402975.1 Mesorhizobium sp. P3_A9
CGTTGCTGTTGATCGTCACGACGCCGCCATCGCCCTTGCCGCCGTTGACTGCCTGGATGATGCCATCGGTGCCCGCCGTCACCACGCCGCCGCCGCCGCCGACCGACTGCGCGAAGATGCCGACCGAGCCGTTGCCCTTCAGCACGATCTGTCCCGTATTGGTGACGGTGACATCGCCACCCTTGCCGGTCGCGCCGCTATCGCCACCGATAAACACCGGCGGGCCGATGGTCGCCGCGATCGCAGTGCCGCCGCTGCCGCCGCCACCACCAACCGATTGCGCGAAGATCGCCACCGAATTGTCGCCGTCGAGCTGCATCTGGCCATTGTTGACGACGGTGACCACACCGCCGTCGCCGCCGGCCGCACCCTTGCCGCCGAGCGCGAGCGAGAAGCCGGGACCGCCACCGGCCACCGAATAGGTAGCGCCGCCATTGCCGCCACCGCCGCCGACTGACTGTGCCATGATGCCGGTCGAGCCGAAGCCCTGCGTGTGGATGAAACCGTCGCTGAAATTGGTGACGTTGACATTGCCGCCCTTGCCATTGGCGCCGCCATCGCCACCGATGCCGAATGTCAGGGCACTTGGGCTCAGAGCCGCGGCAATGCTCATGGCGCCATTGCCGCCGCCGCCGCCGATCGATTCGGCGAAGATCGCCACCGATGCGGCGGACACGGTCGTGATGTCGCCATGATTGTTGACGGTGACCACACCGCCATCGCCCGAACTGCCGCCGTTGCCGCCAACGCCAACCGAGGTCGGCACGATGCTGGCGCCAATGCCACCGCCGCCGGAACCACCACCGGCGCCGATCGATTGCGCGAAGATGCCATGCGCGCCGACGCCTTCGACCGTGATCGTGCCCGCGGCATTGTTGTTGACGGTGACCGTCCCGCCAGAGCCGGTGCTGCCGGCCGTGGTGCCGTCGCCGACATCGCCACCTTTGCCGCCGACCGCTATGAAGCCGATCGCGCGGCCGCCGGAACCACCGCCGCCGCCGATCGACTGGGCGTTGATGCCGTCGGCGCCGGCGCCGTAGGTGTGCAGGCTGTTGTTGTTGGTGACATTGACGATGCCGCCGATGCCGGACGAGCCGCCGGCGCCGCCGATCGAGATAAGGGCCGGGATCGAGCCGGTGATGCCGCCATTCTTGCCACCGCCCGAACCACCGCCGCCACCCACCGACTGCGCCTGGATGGCGTAGGAATCGATGCCGTGCGTCTCGATCATCGCGTCATTGATGACATCCACCTGGCCGCCGGACCCGCTGGCGCCGCCCGAACCGCCGACCGCGATCGCGCTGATGCCGAGTGTGCCGCCCGCGCCACCGCCACCGCCGATCGATTGCGCGAAAATGCCAACCGAATCATCGGCATGGGTGAGGATGCCGCCATAATTGTCGACCGTGACGTGACCACCGGTGCCGCCGGCCTTGCCGGAGCCGCCGAGCGACAGCAAGCCGCCGGCGCCACCGCCGGTGCCGCCACCGCCGCCGACCGACTGCGCAAAGATGCCGGCCGAATAACCCTGCTCCGGATCGGCGCTTGGGGCGCCGTCCGCTGGCGGGGTCGGCGATGTGCCGTGCGTCTCGATGATGGCCAAGCCGGTCTGGCTGAGGTCGGTCTTGCCGTTGGTGACGGTGACCGAGCCGCCATTGCCGGCGGCTTTGCCCTGGCCGCCAATGCCGACCGTGCCAAGCACGCCGGCCTGGCCGTCGCCGCCGTCGCCGCCGCCGCCGCCGATCGACTGGGCATGGATACCGTCGGACTTGGTGCCGAAGGTGGTGATGACGCCTTCATTGGTGACGATGACAGTGCCGCCATTGCCGCCGCCGGCGCCATTGCCGCCAATGGCGACCGCGCCGGAGCGCGTCAGGCTGGAGGTGCCGAGCGGCTTCAGGAGCAGCGTCGGGTCGACCGGCACATAGGGTATGGCGAAAAGGCCGCCGGTGCCCATATAGGCGTCGCCGCCGATGCCGCCGCCGCCGCCGATCGACTGCGCCACGATGCCGGACGACTTGTCGCCATTGGTGGTGATGAAATCATAATTGCCGACATCGACCTGAAGGGCGTCATTGCCGGTTCCGCCGCTGCCACCGACCGTCGCCTGCAGGTTCCAGTTCGGCTTGCCGCCGGCCGGTTCGCAGACCTTTGGCAGGGTGCATCTTGCGCCCAACTGCAGCGAGATGGAATTGGCGCGACCGCCGGTGCCGCCGCCGCCGCCAATCGACTGCGCCAGGATGCCGAAGGCGCCCATGCCGTTGGTCTCGATGCCGCCATACTGCCTGATGGTGACGTTGCCGCCCTTGTTGCCGTCGCCGGCCGCGCCGCCGACCGCGACGCTGACATTGACCTGCGTGCCCTCGTTGTTGCCGTTGAGGCCTAGCAGACCGGTTATGGCGTTGCCGCCGGAACCGCCGCCGCCGCCGATCGACTGCGCGAAGATACCGTAGGCGCCGTCGCCATTGGTCACGGTCTGGCCGGCGGCGAGCAGGCCTGTCTGCAGCAGGCCGTGATTGGTCACGAAGACGTCGCCGGCAAAACAGGCGTCACCGCCCAGGCCACCGACGCTGACGCCGACATTGAAATTGGATCCCGTGCCAAGCGAACCGACCGCCGCCGAGATCGCCATGCCGCCATTGCCGCCACCGCCACCGATCGACTGCGCCTGAATGGCGTGCGATTCGAGGCCATAGGTCGAAATGGCGCCGGTGTTGTCGATCGTCACCTTGCCGCTGTTGGTGCCCGCACCGCCGAAGCCGCCGACGCTCGCCGACAGGGTCTTGGCGTCAGTGCCGGCGATCGCGCCGGAGATCGCCATGCCGCCATTGCCGCCGCTGCCGCCGACYGACTGCGCGAACAGGCCGACCGACTTGTCGCCGGTGGTGATCGTCGCGCCGTGCCGTGTCAGTTGAAYCTCGCCGCCCGTGCCGCCACCGCCACCCTCGCCGCCGACCGCGACGGTGATCTGGTTGCCACCCTCACCGAGATTGAGGGCCGCCGCGACGCTCAAGCCGCCATTGCCGCCGCCGCCGCCGATCGACTGCGCCAGGACGCCAAAGGCCTGGCTGCCGCCGGTCTGGATGATGCCGGTGGAATCGACCGTGACCTTCTCGGCGTCGCCGCCGGACCCGGCGCCGCCGCCGAGCGACACCGAGACAGCGCCATTCTTGCTCGGATTCTTGCCGAGCGAGCCCTTGATCGTCGCGGCGAAGGCGAAGCCGCCATTGCCGCCACCGCCGCCGACCGACTGCGCCAGGATGCCGTTCGCGCCGGCGCCTTCGGTCAAAATGTTGTCCACCGAGGTGACGTTGACGGTCTTGCCGTCGCCGGAGCCCGCGCCTGAGCCGCCGATGGAGACGCCGATCGCAGCCTTGGCATTCTGGCCGGTGACCGAGACAGCGCCGGAGAAGCCGCCATCGCCGCCGCCRCCGCCGACCGATTGCGCGAAGATGCCGTTGGAATCGCCGCCGACGGTGTGGATGGTCTCATTGTTGTTGGCGAGTGTGGTGCCGATATTGCTGTTGACGACGACCTGGCCGCCATCCTGGCCGGCGCCACCAGTGCCGCCGACGCTGACAGCGGCGCCACCGGCGCCGTCGACGACCATCTCTCCAGAAATGGCGAAGCCACCGGTGCCGCCGCCGCCGCCGATCGACTGGGCAAGGATACCGTTCGACTTGTCGCCGGCCGTCGCGATCGTGCCGATATTGTTGACCGTGACCAGTTGCGAAGTGCCGCCCTTGGCACCGCTGCCGCCGACGGAAACCGCCGCGGCTGCCTGCTGCGCGGAGCCGGCGATGGTCACGGCAGCGCCGCCATTGCCGCCGCCGCCGCCAACCGATTGCGCCAGGATGCCGTTCGACGCGTTCTTGATAGTGACGATGTTGCCGGTCGAGGTCACGGTGACCTTATCGGCATTGCCGCCGCCCGCGCCGGAACCGCCGACACCGACGCTGACCGCGCCCTGCCCCGCGGTGATCGCGAGTGCGCCCGAAAAGCCGCCATTGCCGCCGCCACCGCCGATCGACTGTGCCAGGATGCCGTCGGCCTTCAAACCTTCGGTCCTGAGATCGCCGGTCGAGGTGACGGTGACCGCTTTGGCGTCGCCGCCATTGTCACCCGAGCCGCCGACACCGACTGCCAGGCTGCCGGTGCCTTGGCCGGTCAGGGTGCCGGCCACGGCGCCGCCGCCATTGCCGCCACCGCCGCCAACCGATTGCGCGAAGATGCCATGCGAGCCGTCGCCCGTGGTCTTGATGTTGCCGGTGCTGTTGACGGTGACGATCTGGGCATTGCCGCCGCTTGAACCGGAGCCGCCGACCGAGACGCTGGCCGCCATATCCTTGCTGCCGGACAGCGCGATGGCAAAACCGCCATTGCCGCCGCCGCCGCCGACCGACTGCGCCAGGATGCCGAAGGAGTCTTTTCCTTCGGTCAGGATGTTGTTGTAGCTGGTGACGGTGACCGTTTCGGCATTCGAGCCGGATCCGGCGCCGCCGCCGATGCTGACGCCAAGCCCGCCACCGCCGAGACCGACGCCAAGGCTGCCGGCAAAACCGCCTGAACCGCCGCCGCCGCCCACCGATTGCGCGAAGATGCCTGACGAATCGTCGCCCTTGGTCCAGATCGAAATCACGTTCGAGGGCGGCGCCTGCAGCACAGGATTGCCGTTGGAGTCGAGCAGGCTGTAGCTGTTGACGATAACCTTGCCGGCAGTCGAGCCGGTGGCGCCGGAACCACCGACACCGACGCCGATGCCGGCATTGCCTGTCGTCGCCGAACCCGCGATGGCAAAGCCGCCGGTGCCGCCACCGCCGCCCACCGACTGCGCCAGGATGCCGTTGGAGAACTTGCCGGTGGTGATGATCCCCCCGGTGCTGGTCACCGTTACGTCCTTGCCGACACCGCCGACGCCGCCCTTGCCGCCGATGGCGACCGCGGCCGTTGCCGCGTCGGGATCGCCGATCGCGCCGGAAACCGCAACGGCAAAGCCGCCATTGCCGCCGCCGCCGCCGATCGATTGCGCGATAATGCCGGACGAATTGTCGAAATTGGTCGAGATGTTGCCGGTGCTGGTCACCGTGACGATGTCGGCGCTGCCGCCGCCGGCGCCGTTGCCGCCGAGCGAGACGCCGACCGCGATCGACTTGCCGCCGCCGAGCGATCCGGCAAAGCCGCCATTGCCGCCGCCGCCGCCGACCGACTGCGCCAGGATGCCGGCGGCACCCGTGCCGCGCACATCCCCGTCAGTGAAGCCCGCGCCGGTCGAGATGTCGCCGGTCGACACGACCGTGACGTCGAGGCCGTTGCCTGCCGCGCCACCCTTGCCGCCAAGACCGACCGCGATGCCGGCGTCCAGCCCGAGCGCAAGCGCTACGGACGAACCGCCATTGCCGCCRCCGCCGCCGACCGATTGCGCCAGGATGCCGATCGATTGGTCGCCATAGGTGGTGATATCTCCGGTCGAGGTGACCTTGACCGTCTTGGCGCTGCCGCCGCCGGCGCCGTTGCCACCGAGACCGACCGCTGCGGCCACGCCCTGCAGCGTGATCGCGCCGGAACCGGCAAAGCCGCCATTGCCACCGCCACCGCCCACCGATTGCGCCAGGATGCCGGCCGACTGATCGTCATGCGTTTCGATGTTGCCGGTCGAGGTGACCGTGACTGGGCCCGCGTTGTTGCCCGTACCGCCGCCGCCGCCGACGGCGACCGAAGCGCCGAAGGCGCCGGTGGTGAAAGTGCCGGCGACGCTGAAACCGCCGTTGCCGCCGCCGCCGCCGATCGACTGCGCCAGGATGCCTGCCGACTGTTTGCCGTAGGTGGCGATGTTGCCGTAGTTGGTGACGACAACGTCCTTGCCGATACCGCCGCCGGCGCCTTTGCCGCCGATCGATACCGATGCCGCGCCGCCGGCGCCTTCGACCGAGCCGGAGCCGCTCAGCGCGATTGAAAATCCGCCATTGCCGCCGCCGCCGCCGATCGACTGGGCGAGGATGCCGATCGAATTGTCGTCGATGGTCAGGATGCTGTTCTGCGTGACCGTGTTGCCGACCTTCTTGCCGTTGTTGACGGTCACCGTGCCGGCGTCGCCGCCGCCCGCGCCCGTGCCGCCGAGGCTGACACCCGCGCTGGCGACGCCGCCAAGCGACAGGCTACCCGCAAATCCGCCATTGCCGCCGCCGCCGCCGATGCTCTCGGCCTGGACGCCGGCCGCGTTCTTGCCTTCGGTAATGAGGTTCCATGTGCCGGCATAGCCGGCCTTGGTTATGATGTGGCCGGCGCCGTCGGCACTGACAGTCACGTTGCCGGCACTGCTGCCCTCGGAACCGGCGCCACCCAGCCCGACGCTTGCAGCCGCGGCACCAAGCGAGGCCGAAACGGAGAAGCCGCCATTGCCACCACCTCCGCCGATCGACTGAGCGAGAATGCCGGCCGAGTTGTCGCCTTGCGTATGGATCGAGCCGGAGCTGCCGACGATGACGTCCTTGCCGGCGCCACCGCTAGCGCCCTTGCCGCCGATGCTGACGGCAAGCCCGATGCCGCCGACCGCGCCGCCGATCGAGTAGCCGCCATTGCCGCCGCCGCCGCCGACCGACTGCGCGACGATGCCTTGGGCATTGTCGCCGCCAGTGAAAATATCGCTGAGACTGGAGACGGTGACCACGTCGGCGTCGCCGCCCTTGCCGCCTGTGCCGCCGATGGCGATCGCCGCGGCAAAACCGGTGCTGTTGCCAGCAATCGCGATCGCCGCGCCGCCATTGCCGCCGCCGCCACCGATCGATTGCGCGAAGATACCGCGCGAGCCCGCGCCATAGGTGGTCAGCGTGCCGGCTGTCTGGACGGTAACCGTGCTGCCCTTGGCGCCGTCGGCGGCATTGCCGCCCGTTGACAGCGCAAGCGCACCGGCGGCAGCCGAAACCGCGAAGCCGCCATTGCCGCCACCGCCGCCGATCGATTGCGCGAAGACGGCATCGGACTGGTCGCCATGGGTGATGATGGAATAAGCGGTGTTGTTGGCGTCGCGCAGCACTTCGACAGCGCCGGCTGCCCCGCCGCGGCCGCCGGAGCCGCCGAGCGAAACGCTGAAGCCGACGCCGCCGGAAAACGCACCGCCGCCATTGCCGCCGCCGCCGCCCACCGATTGTGCGAAGATGCCCGCAGAATTGATGGCATCCGCCGATGTGTGGCCAAACTGGGTCGCCAGCAAGCCGGTCTCGATATCGCCCGCATTGATGACAGTTACGAGAGCGCCGCTGCCACCCGCACCACCGCTGCCGCCGGCCGAGAAAAGGCCGCCGGACACGCCGCCATTGCCGCCGCCGCCGCCGACCGATTGCGCAAATATGCCGGCCGACTGCTTGCCGTCGGTGAAGATGGAGCCCGCGGCGGTGTTGGTTACCTGGACGATACCGCCATTGGTGGTCGAGCTGCCGCTGCCGCCCAGCGAAACGAGGCCGCCCGAACTGCCGCCATTGCCGCCACCACCGCCGATCGACTGAGCAAGGATGCCGTTCGATTCCTGGCCATGCGTGGTTATCTGGCCGGAATTGGTGACGCTGACGCTCACGATAGGAGGAGAATTGGCTGGCGCCGTCGGACCGCCATTGCCGCCGAGACTGCCGCTGCCGCCGGAGGCGAACAGGCCGAAATTCGAGCCGCCGTCGCCGCCGCCGCCGCCGATCGTCTGGGCGAGAATGCCCTGTGAATTGTTGCCGTAGGTGGTGATATTAGCGTTGTTGATGACCTGGACGATGCCGCCATTGCCGCCATTGGCGCCGCTGCCGCCGGACGAGGAGAAAAGCCCGAAGCCGCCGGCGCTGCCGCCGCCGCCGCCACCGATCGACTGGGCGACGATGCCGTGAGAATAGATGCCATGGGTGACGATGGTCGTGCCGACCCCGGTGAAGACGTTGGYGTTGCCGCCGGCGCCTGCCGGGCTGCCGCCGCCTGGATTGAAGACCAGCCCGCCACCGCCGCCGCCATTGCCGCCGTGACCGCCCTGGCTGATGGCAATGATGCCGGCCGAATAATTGCCCGTTGTTTCGACGCTGCCGGCATTGAAATTCACCGCGGCGGTGCCGCCGCTTCCGCCCAGGCCGCCGTCGCCGGCATCGCCGGAAATACCCTTGGCATCGCCGCCGTCGCCGCCATCGCCACCAACGCTGCTGGCTACGATGCCGGCATCCGCGCAAACTGTCGGAAGCACGCAATTGTTGCCGGTCTTGACGGCGCCGCTGACATTAACGGTGATCGAACCGCCATCGGCGCCGTTGGAGCCGTCACCTCCATCTGAAAAGACATAGCCGTTGCTGCCATTGCCGCCGCGGCTGCCATTCGAGGCACCGACAACACCGATGGTGCCCGTCGCGATCACCGCGCCACTGTTGGGGGTATTGGCGTTGGCTGTGGGCTGATTGTAGTTGACCACAAGCGTCGGCCCGGAATTGCCGGAAGGTCCGCCAGCGGCCTTGACCGGCGGCGCCACGCAGCTTGTTCCGGAAGGCGCGCCATTGGCGACCGCGCAGCTCTCGGCCACGGCGGGATTGCCGTTCTGGGCGGGTTTTTCCGGGGTGATGACGCAGTCGGCCGCGTTGCCGGTGCTGCAGGTGTAGTGTTGGATTTCCGTTGCCGCTGACGGGCTCGCGCCCGAACCGGTCAGGGATATCCGGCTGGGATCGATCGTCAGCGTGTTGACGTTGAGCGTGGTAACGCCAGGCGCGGTGTAGCTGATATCAGACTGTGTTCCGGCCCCCGCGCAATTCTCGACGCCACCACTTGGCCCCGTGCAAGTCGCTTCGGCAGGGCCCGTCGAACCGACGAACAGCGTCAGCGCCATGAGCATGGCCGCTACCGCCACGAATGATGAAAGGCCGAAAAATCTCTGCTTCAGCCACCCAGAAACAAAGCGAGACTCGGCTGCGCCCCCCCGAACACGAGTCATCGTCATCCCCCCTGACCCGCACCGCAACGGCGCGAATCTCCCCTTGCTAATGCAACCTATCAGATTGCAATGGCGATGGGGGCTCCTAACAATAAAGGTGATGCAAATTGGGTGCACTGTTGCCGTTAAAGCACAGAAACCCACAAGAAAACCCAGCGCTTACGCGCTATTGGAGTAAGCAGCGTAACGTCCTAGAACAATATTTGCTTTCAGGCGGAAAGAACTGGAGCCGGCTCAGCGACCACTCTAGTCGAAAGTTCTCTCTGTACGGCCAGGAAAAACCTGCGTACTTCATCACTGGCTGCTGCTCTGTCTCTGCCTGACCCGACAGCGAGGTCAAGCAACTCGGCTGCTTTAGCCCTCCAGAACGAGGCTGCGGGTTCGCCATGCAGATGGTCAAGCTTGGCTGCAACTTCTCTGACTAGGAATAGCTGACGATCGATCGGGAATGCACGGACTTTTTCTGGGGACATCTTCCAAACCCTGAGACTGACGCAACGAATCAACCATCGCCGAACAAGCAATGGCGTAGCCGCCAAGGTGGAAACGGAAGCTTAACGCCGCCGTCGGTGCGTCGTCATGGAAGGACACGCACGCAATGATCCGCACACGAGATCATCACGCGTTCAGGCAAAGTTGGTTGAGAGGCGAGTTGGTCGATTGGGCAGGCGAAAGCGGCCCTCAGGCCTGCAGCACCCTCGCCTCGCCGCCACGCTTGCGCGGCGCCATCATGTCACTGGCCATCAGTCCGGTGACACGGCAGAACGCCATGAACGCGCGGCAGGCGTCCTCTGTCTTGACCACGTCCACCGTGGCGCCAAAGCAGGCATTGAAGGCTTTCTGATACATCGGCCCCTGCCGGCGCGCCGGCCAGTCCTGGAGAAAATCCAGCGCCTGYTCGACGCTGTARATCTCCTCKACSGGCARSCCGGGGSCKKGCGCRATRCGCACCGGCACYTCGAATTGCAATCTGTCCATCAGACATCTCCCGAACTGGCGTCGCCCAAGCAACGCCGTTCGTCATCAAAAGTTGCGTTGCCCGACTTATGGCACGCAAATGTGTCGTCACTGCGGAAACCGCCGTTTCTGCTGCAAACGGGCCAAGGAAAGTTCTGCCGGCACCAGGTGGTCCGGCAGCACTTTCCAAGTTGGCGACGCGATTACTGGTTGGCCGGGTCGGTCTCCGCCTCGAAGGCCATGCGCACCACCATCAGCAGAACATAGGCCGACGGCAGGGCGAACAGGGCGCCAAGGACGAGCGCTCCGCTTCCCGACAGATAGAGCGTCTCGGCGATCGCCCAGTACACGGTTCCGATACAGATGAACGTCTGGACGGACAGAAACGAAGCAGCCGATACGGCGCGCGACAGGCTTTTGAATGTCTTGATACGTTGTTGCATTGCAATGATCCGAAAATGGTGCGCCACGCCACGCATGCGCGGCTGATGGCCGCCGCACGGGTCACGACGCGAATAGCTTCTAAAGAAGGGTGAAGGGTGCGGTCCTGGACCGCTCAGGCCTGCGTGAACGGCGGCGCACGTGGCTGGTTGGTGCTCGCTCTAGGGGCGGAGACCGTGCCAGATCCGGCAACAACCACCTCCGGCGACATCGGAGCGAGCCAAGGGAAAACAGCTTGCGGCACCGGTAGCGCCGGATGACCGCCGGCGAACTTGGCCAGCACCGCCCGGGCGGTGCGAATCTCCAGGGCCTGGGCCTTGTTGGTGACGCGCAGCAGCGCCGCGACCTCACCCGATCGTTCCAGGCCAACGCTGGCGCCGCCCTGGGCAGGGTCCGCGAAGGCGGGCACATCAGGCCGGCCGAGACACAGCATCGCCAGCAGCACCAGGCCCATCAGACATGAGCAGGCTGCCGTCAACGGCGCTTCAAGCGATCTGGCGCGCTTTTGGGCTGGACGCGATCTCCAAAACATCGTTCCGCCCTAGCGCACGATGGCTGGAAAGGAAAGCAAACCGTGCAAAAACCGACCAGAGATCGCCCCGACGCGACGAATATCGCGACGGCTCGGGCCGCATCAGGCAGTTCTTCCTTGAACCTTTTGCCCTCAAGTGCCAAATCTGGGGAGATTTTCACGCCAGCACTCCTGCAGCGCACACCTTTCTACACGGACAAAATGGTCACCTATCTCGACGCCGCSACGGCMCCCCTSAGAAACACCGGCCAGATCCGCCTCTATGGCGAGGACGGTTTTGCCGGCATGCGCAAGGCMTGCGACCTCACCGCGCGYTGCCTSGACGAACTGGYGCCGATGGTCGMGCCCGGSGTCACCACCGAMRCCATMGACCGYTTCGTCTTCGAGTTCGGCATGGATCACGGCGCGCTGCCGGCGACGCTCAACTATCGCGGCTACACGAAATCGTCCTGCACCTCGATCAACCATGTCGTCTGCCATGGCATTCCCGACAACAAGCCGCTGAAGGATGGCGACATCGTCAACATCGACGTTACCTACATCCTCGATGGCTGGCACGGCGATTCCTCGCGCATGTATCCAGTCGGCACGATCAAGCGCGCCGCCGAGCGACTGCTCGAGGTCACCCATGAATGCCTGATGCGCGGCATTGCCTCGGTCAGGCCGGGTGCCCGCACCGGCGCCATCGGCGCCGCCATCCAGACTTTTGCCGAGGCGGAGCGCTGCTCGGTGGTGCGCGACTTCTGCGGCCATGGCGTCGGCCAACTCTTCCACGACGCTCCGAACATCCTGCACTACGGCAGCGCCAATGAAGGCGTCGAGATGCGGCCCGGTATGATCTTCACCATCGAGCCGATGATCAATCTCGGCCGCCCGCATGTGAAAGTGCTGTCGGATGGCTGGACGGCGGTGACGCGCGACCGTTCGCTGTCGGCGCAGTACGAGCACACGATCGGCGTGACCGACACCGGCTGCGAGATTTTCACGCTCTCGCCCAACAACCTCGACCGCCCCGGCCTGCYGGCCTGATCGATCCCCTTTTGCACGAACAGTCTGCCGCGCACCACAGCACAGCAAGTAATTGCTGCTTTGCTGTCAGCGATATCTCTT
>NZ_JBFUGJ010000180.1:0-11952 GCF_056402975.1 Mesorhizobium sp. P3_A9
GCCCCATGTCGAAGCCGTCGCTCTGCTGGAAAAGCCCAGGAGAAGGCGCGGCTGAGTCGGACAATGATCACGTTTGGTTGAGACCGGGCAATCCGCCGGATTGACGCCGCAAAGCCGCCTTTTTGCACCGGCCTAGTCCGGGCTCTTGGGCGGAAGCATCGGCACTCTCACCTGACGGATGATCGTAATGCGGACGGTCTCGAAATTCCTTGCCTTCTTCCTTGCCCTCTCCATTTTCGCGTTTGCGTCGACGGCCGGGGCGCTGGCGCAAAGCCAAAAGCGCCTTGCCTTCGTCATCGGCAACGCCGCCTATCCGGCCGGCGCGCTGGCGACGCCGGCCAACGACGCAGGCCTGATTGCCCAGACATTGCAGGCCGCCGGGTTCGACGTGGTCGGCGCGCGCGATGTCGACCAGGAATCGCTGCGTGGCGCCTATCGCGATTTCCTCGCCAAGGTGACGGCCGCCGGTCCCGACGCGGTGGTGTTCGTCTATCTGGCCGGGCAGGGACTGCAATTCGGGGGCGAGAACTATTTCGTGCCCGTCGATGCCCAGATATCCAATGCCGCCGATGTACCGATGGCCGCGGTGCGGGTTTCCGACCTCACCAAGCCGCTTGCCGCGCTGCCCACCAAGGTCAATATCGTCGTGCTCGACGCGGCACGGCCCAATTCCTTCGCCAAGTCGAACCAGCCGCTGGCCGGCGGCCTCGCACTGGTCGATCCCGATCCGAACATGCTGGTCGCCTTCAACGCTGCCCCGGGCACGGTCGCTCCGGAAGGCAAGGGCCCGTACGGCGCCTATGCCCAGGCGCTCGCCGAAATGATCCGGGATGGCGGCCTGCAGCTTGGTGACGTCTTTGATCGCACGCGGCTGCGCGTCAACGAGGTGACGCAGGGCGCGGAGGTGCCCTGGAACGCCTCCAAGATCAGCGATCCCTTCGTCTTCTTCGACCGTGGCCCGGATGCTCCGGCGCCGCAGGTTTCGGCCGCCGAGGTGCGGACAAACCGGACCAAGGAAATACGCGATTTCGATGCGCAAGACGCCTATATCGCGGCTCTCGATCGCGACACGATGCGCGGCTACGAGGATTTCATCGTCGCCTACCCGCACGACCCGATGGCCAAGCGTGTGCGCGCCATTCTGGCGGCGCGGCGCGAGGCGATCACCTGGCGCCAGACCTGGCTCAGGGATACGCCCGAAGCCTATTGGTCCTATCTCGATCGCTATCCACATGGCCCGCATGCCTGGGATGCCCGCCGCCGGCTCGAGCATTTCGACGCCGCGCTTGAGCCGCCGCAGGGTTTTGCCGTCTATGCCTACGAGGTACCGCCGCCACCGCCGGAAGAGATCGTCTATGTCGACCGGCCCGTGCTCTATTTCGACGACCCCGAGTTCGACTTCGATCCGCCGCCGCCCGTGGCGGTGGTCTTCCTGCAACCGCGGCCGCGCGACTTCATTGAGCTGCCGCCACCACCGCAGCCAGTCGGTATCTTCCTTCTGCCTACGCCTGCCTTTGTGCCAGTGCCGGCCTGGGTGAACCCGCCGCACGACATCTTCCCGCCGCCGAACGACGTCATCTTCAACAACATCCACAACACCACCATCGTCAACAACACGACGATCAACGAGAACCAGGGCGGCCTCACCACCGGCCAGAAGCTGACCGCAGGTGCGGTGGGTCTGGGTGCGGCCGCATTGGCGACCAAGGTGGCGCTGCCGGCTTTCCTGCAGAAGAAGGAGGCGACGCTCGCCAAGGTCAATCCGGGCGGCCTGCCGTCGAAGCTTGTGCGGACGGGTCAGCAGAACGGCGTCGCGCCGCGGGCCGACAGGCTGGCCGGTCACGCTCTGCCCGGCGCCGACGGCAAGACGCTGCCGCTGGTCAATGGCAAGCCTGTGCTCAATGGTCAGAACCTGCCCGATGACAGGTATGGCAAGCGCAAGCAGGGCGTTGCAGCCGCAAACGCTGCCGCGACCGCCAATGGCGGCACACCGGTTACGAATGGACAGGGCAAGGGCGCCAAGTTCCGCAAACTCCCGGCCGGCGGTGCCACGCCCGCCAACAATGGGCAAAATGTTCAGCTGAAAGGGAAGACCAACGATCCGGCGGCGCTCAATGGCCAGATCACGGCCAACGGCAAACTCAAGAAGCTTCACGGTCAAGGTGGGCGCGGCGCGGACACGACGAATGGGGCCGTTAACGGACAAGGCAAGGGGGCCAAGTTCCACAAGCCGCCGGCCGATGGCGGACCGGCGGGCGACAAGGTCTTAAGCGGCAATCCGCACCGCCAGGTCAAGCAGCAGGTGCAGGTGCTCTCGAAACCGCAGAAGCCGGACTTCCACGCCGCCCAGATGCGGCGACAGCCGCCGGCACAGCAAAAGCCGCAGCGGGAGGTCGGCAAGAAGCCGCCTTGCGGACATCCCAATGAACCTGCCTGCAAGAAGTAGTGTCGACGGCGAGCATGGCCGTGCTGCGCGACACACGGTCCCATCACAACTTCGTGGTTGGCCAAGGCCAAGATTGCGCGCTGCTTTGGCTCACTGTTACCAGTCGACATTGAGTGGGGCGCTCAAGGGAGTAAGCATAATGAGGATTGCAAGCGTTCTGACATCCATCGCCCTGGCCGGGTTCATTGCGACGGGAGCTGCCGCGGCAGCGACGACAGCAGCGACCACGACGACGGCGCCGGCCACGACCACGGCCGCCCCGGCGAAGAAGGTAAAGACGACTGCCATGACGCCTGAGAAAACGGCGATTTCGAAGCAATGTTCGGCACTTGCCGATGCCCAGAAACTGCACGGCAAGGCACGCGAGAAGTTCCGGGCCGACTGCAAGAAGAACGGCGGCAAAGCTACCTGATCAGGAGCCTATCCACGGCGATTGTTGCCAGCCTGCCCTGCTGGGGAGGCTGGTGGCGGTTGCGGAAAATATGAACCGGGTTTCCGTCTGAAGCCGGTTTCACTGGTCAAGAGCGGATGAGACGGTCGTGGGACCTTTCCGTCCCGACCGCTGAAAACTCGCCGAACGTCTGCAGGGCCTGGACCGCTGCGGTTCTGACACAAGCTCCTCAGTCGACGAGCTTGGCAGCATTCGTGAGGGGCTTCGGCGTGCCGCCCCGCTTGTTGATCGAAACCCAGATATTCGGGTTCTGCTGCGACTGGCGTTTCACGAAATAGTAGCCGGTCGCGTTCCACGGCCTGATTTCGTTGACCAGATTGTCGAGGACCAGATCGCCTTTGTCGGTTTTCACCGTCAGGATGGTGTGGCCTTCATTGTCGAGGTCGTGCACCACGGTCATCAGCAGCGCCTGCCGGGGGAATCCAGCCTCCTGAAGAAGCTTGCGCTTGTAGAGTGCGTAGATCTTGCAGTCGCCCTTGCCGTCAACCGGATAATCCCAGTGGTCCGCCATCGTGCCCCAGTGATCGAAATTGCTGACGGGTTTGATGGCGCTGTTCGCCTTCTGATTTATCCGCTTGAGAATGCGCAGGTTCTGCGCGGTCAGCTTGACGCTGGCGGCCGGCAGAGCGGGCACCTTGCACTCTTTTGGCCGGCGATGGCAGAAATCGACCCAACCGTAGGGGACGCTGGTGGAGCCGCCAACCGCGGCGGAGAGTGACCCATCCTTGGATGGTTGCGTCGATATTCGCTTGAACAAGGTCGACTGTGCCGCCGCCGGGCTGACTTGCAGCGATGTCGCACCAATTAGCGAAACACAGCCAATCAGGAAAGAGGAAGTCAGGACGCCGAGGGAACGCAGCACAGGCAACACCACCGCACGAGAGGACTGATCAAAGGTAATGTGGCGATGGGGAGCGATCAATTAAACATTTAAGAAGACGTTAACATGTTCGTGTTCAGGCCCGCAAACGCGGCGTGGCGCCGGCACAAGGCACTGCGCCACGCCCGTCATCGCTATGCTTCTTGCACGTCCCCAAGCCCCGCCGCTTGCGCGGCCCTGATCAATTTGCGGTCGAAGGTCGCGAATCCTGTGCAATGCGCGGATTTTCCAAGGTGTAGCGCATCCGCGAAATCCACACCGGTCTCGACCAGATCGAGCGCGGAAGAGACAATTTGCGCGTCTTCGATTTCAACCATGGGAAGGCCGCCGAACGCCCGCAAAGCTCTGACGATAGTGGCCTGATCATAACCGTAGGCGCTTCGCAGCACCCATTCGGCTTCCAGGATGACCGTCACGGCGACAAACACAGGGTGGTCATCGATCACGCGCCGGGCGCGCGGGGATTGCTCGGGATGATCGTTCGTCAGATACCGAACGACGACATTGGTATCAATCGCGAGCATGCCGCCGCCGTGCTTCGGCGAGAACGCCTGCATCCATCTCTTCAAGCGTCTTCGGTCTGCCGCTGTGGGGCAGGGAACCAAAAACGTCTTCAGGCCGGGTTGCGGCAAAGGCGGGTGCTGGCTTCAAAAGAACGCCCTCCGGCGTGTCTTCGACCTCCAGGCGAGTACCGGCCCCCCATTCCCTGCGCTTGCGGATCGCGCTGGGCAGGATCACTTGCCCCTTGGTCGAGACGGTGGTGGTGAGCTTCTCGGAGCCGGCCATTTGTATCTTGCCTCGATGTAAGACAAGCGTAAGATAGTCGGAAATGGCGCCGATTTCAAGGCTATGGCGGTCCTATCAAACCCGCGTGCCGCCGACCGTCATCTGGTTCATCCTGAGATGCGGCTGGCCGACGCCGACCGGCACGCCTTGTCCGCCCTTGCCGCACATGCCGATACCATTGTCGAGCTTCATGTCGTTGCCGACCATCGAGACGCGGTGCATGGCATCCGGCCCGTTGCCGATCAGCATGGCGCCTTTAATCGGCTGCGTTACCTTGCCGTTCTCGATCATGTAGGCCTCGGTGCAGCCGAACACGAATTTCCCCGAAGTGATGTCGACCTGGCCGCCGCCGAAGGAGACGGCGTAGATGCCGTTCTTGACCGAGGCGATGATCTCGTCCGGCTCCATGTCGCCTGACGTCATGTAGGTGTTGGTCATGCGCGGCATCGGCTGGTGCGCATAGCCTTCGCGCCTTCCGTTGCCGGTGGCGTTCATGCCCATCAGCCGGGCATTCTGCCGATCCTGCATGTAGCCGACCAGTTTGCCGTCCTCGATCAGCACGTTGCGGGCCGAAGGCGTGCCTTCATCGTCGACAGTGAGCGAGCCGCGCCGCTCGGGGATGGTGCCGTCGTCGACGACGGTGACGCCCTTGGCGGCGACCTGCTCGCCCAGCAGGCCGGCGAAGGCCGAGGTCTTCTTGCGGTTGAAGTCGCCTTCCAGCCCATGCCCGACGGCCTCGTGCAGCATGACGCCCGGCCAGCCGCTGGACAGCACGATGTCGAACGTGCCCGCCGGGGCAGGGATCGCCTCGAGATTGACCAGCGCCTGCCTGAGCGCCTCCTTGGCGGCGTGCTTCCAGCTGTCCTCGATCAGGAAGTCGCCAAAAGCCTTGCGTCCGCCCATGCCGTAGGAGCCGCTTTCCTGGCGGTCGCCATCGCCGACCACGACTGAGACGTTGATGCGGACCAGCGGCCTGATATCGCGCACCACCTGACCGTCGGCACGCACGATCTCGACATGCTGCCAGGACGCGGCAAGCGAGGCCGTCACCTGGCGCACGCGCGGATCCTCGGCGCGCAGCCAGGCGTCGATTTCCTGCAGCAGCTTTGCCTTGGCCTCGAAGGAGGGCGAGGGGATCGGATTCTCATCGCCATAGAGATGGCGGTTGGTGCGGGCGGGTGCGGCGGCTAGCGTACCCGAGTAGCCGCCCTTGACGGTCGAGACGGCAGCGGCCGCGCGCAGCAGCGAGGCTTCGGACAGGTCGCTGGAATGGGCGTAGCCGCTGGCTTCACCCGCGACCGCGCGCAGGCCAAAGCCCTGGTCGGTGTTGAAATTGGCGGTCTTCAGCCGGCCATTGTCGAACATCAGCGCTTCGCTCTCGCTGTATTCGAGAAACAGTTCGCCGTCGTCGGCGCCGTTGATGGTGTCGGCGACGATCTGCTTGATGCGATCGTCTGAAATGTCGAATTGGCCGATCAGGCTGTTCATGGCGCATCCGTTCGTGGGAAGAGAGCTGGTTTCCCACGATGTAGGCGCGAAGCCGCGCCGAGACAATCGCCCCGACGCGATGTGAGGGCAAATGCGCTCGCCGACAGGTCGCCGGCGTCACTTCTGGTTGATGAAATCCTTGATGTTGGTGGTCATCGTATCCCAGTTCGAGAACTGTTCCTCGAGATTGGCCTTGGTGATGCCGCCGATGAAGTTGATATCCATCTTGAAGTTGGATCCGTCGCCGGAGAAGGCCTTCACCCAGCGATATTTCTTGTTCCACTCGTTGGCCTGCTGAGCCGTGAAGGCGTCGGTGTAGCCCGAGGAAAACTGGATGGTTTTGCACTTCTCGTGGTTTTCGCAGCCATAGAAGTAGATCAAGTACTTCATGCCTTCGAGCCGGCCGGTGATCATGGGGTCGCCACCGTCGTCCTTGTCCAGCTTCGCCGAGCCGTAGCCCTTGGCCATGTCGAGAATTGCAGCCGGATCAGGCGCTGTGATGATTTCGCTATCGTCAGCCCACGCAACGGAAACCGCGCCGGCCAAAATCAGACCGGCCGATAGAAGCATTGAAAACGAGCGCATAATGATCCACCGCCAAAAACCCGCATCCCCTAGGAATTCTGCGTCAGAGGCGGGTTTTTCGCAAGCGTCCTGCGGTCAGGGCAGGGCGGCAAAGCCGTCGGCAAACCCCTTGAGGTCGACAGGGATGCCTATGCCTTCTTCAGGCGTCTGGAAGACGATGAACGTCGCCGACGTGCCGGTCTTCAATGTGTCGAGCAGCGGCTTTTCGAGAATGACTTCGGCGTAGCAGCCGTCCTGGAAGCAGCGCACGAAATAGGCGCGGCCGATGTCCTTGCCGTCGACATTGAGGCCGAGGCCGTTGGGCAAAAGCACGCCGAGCGGTGCCAGCACGCGCAGGATTTCGGCCTTGTTGTCGGCGGTGCGCAGCACGACGACCGACAGTCCCATCTCCGGACGGTCCTCGGCGACGACATTCTGCATCATCACGCATTGTTCAGAGGTTGCACCGGCCGGCGTGTCGCAGATGATCGACCAGGCGCCATGCGTCGAGCGCACCGTGCCGCTCGGCTGGGCGGCATTGGCCTGACCGGTGACGAACAGACCGGCCGCGGACAAGATAGCGAGAAACACGGCCTTCGCCAGTGCTCTCGAAAGCTCCTGTCTCGTATGCCTCAGTCTCGAAAGCCAAGAGTTCATGACGGCTCCATTGCGAATCACGGCACTTTAAGCCGCGCCAATGCCAAGTAAAGGACGAGACCGCGGCCGAACTGTCCCGAAACAGGCAATACAGCGCTTTTCCCTGCCAAATTCGCCTGAATTACGACGCTTCGCACACCCCGCCAGCATGAGGCGGGCGACCCGCCGAACATACGCGATTCCAGGCCGTGGCCGCTGCCCCGGAAGGGCCACGCCAGCTTGCGCGCAAAAATGCCGCACAGTTTCCTCCGCTCCTTTCTTGCGGAGGGAAAAAGAGTATGGTTTGAACCACCTTGAGACTGTCGGGATTCCCGTCCCGGCATTGTTCGTTATTCTCGTTGGCACGGCCGCGAGGAACTGGGAGACGAAGAGGGCGATGAGAAATTTCCTAGCAGACGCCAGGTTTCTAGCCAGTGCCAAGTTTCTGGGTGCTTGTGCTGCCACCGCGTTTTTCGCCGGCACATCCGCCCATGCCGATCAGCCCGTGGCCTGGGAAACGACCTTCCAGGCGCCGGCGACCGACATGATGCGGCAGATCGAGTGGTTCGGAAACTACACGATGTGGTTCATCGTCCCGATCACCCTGCTGGTGCTGTTCCTTCTCGCCTATTGCATCATAAGGTTTCGGGCGAGCGCCAATCCGGTCCCTTCGAAGACCAGCCACAACACGCTGATCGAGGTAATCTGGACGGTCGGCCCCGTCATCTTGCTGCTCTTGATCGCCATTCCTTCGTTCCAGCTGCTGACCGCGCAGTACACCCCGCCGGAAGAAGCCAAGCTGACCGTCAAGGCGACCGGCAACCAGTGGAACTGGGATTACGAATACCAGACCGACAACACGCTCTCCTTCAACTCCGCCATCCTCCAGGAGGGCGACCGTGCCGCCGCCGGCAAGGAAGATCGCAAGGTCTATCCGCGCCTGCTCGCCGTCGACAATGAACTGGTGGTGCCGGTCAACACGATGACCCGCGTGCTCGTCACCGCGACGGATGTGATCCACTCTTTTGCCATGCCGTCTTTCGGCATCAAGATCGACGCCGTTCCGGGGCGCACCAACGAGACCTGGTTCAAGGCGGAGAAGGAAGGTATTTTTTACGGCCAGTGCTCGCAGCTCTGCGGCAAGGACCATGCCTTCATGCCGATCGCCATCCGTGTCGTCTCCGACGCACAGTTCAAGACCTGGCTGGCGGCAGCCAAGACCAATCTGCCCGGCGCCAACAAGACGCTGATGGCCGAGGTCGATGGCCAGAACAAGGTAGCGGCCGCCGGCAACTGATGCCGCGGGTTAGCAAGATTTAGGGAACGGAGCGGAACATGGCAGACGCTGCAGCTCACGACGGGCACGACCACAAACCTTATCACGGTTGGGTGCGCTGGGTTTATTCGACCAACCACAAGGATATCGGCACGCTCTACCTGATCTTCGCGATCATGGCCGGTATCATCGGCGGCGCGCTGTCGGTTGCCATCCGCATGGAATTGCAGGAGCCTGGTATCCAGATCTTCAGCGGTCTGGCGCAGATGGTCTACGGCATGAACGGTGACGCCGCGATCGACGGCGGCAAGAGCATGTACAATGCCTTCGCCACCGCGCATGCGCTGATCATGATCTTCTTCATGGTCATGCCGGCGCTGATCGGCGGCTTCGCTAACTGGATGGTGCCGATCATGATCGGTGCTCCCGACATGGCGTTCCCGCGCATGAACAACATCTCCTTCTGGCTGCTGCCGCCGGCCTTCATCCTGCTGCTCACCTCGATGTTCATGCCGAGCGCGCCGGGCGCCTACGGTGTCGGTGGCGGCTGGACGCTCTATCCGCCGCTGTCGACCTCGGGTCAGCCCGGACCGGCCATGGATCTGGCAATCCTGTCGATCCATATTGCCGGTGCCTCGTCGATCCTCGGCGCCATCAACTTCATCACCACTATCTTCAACATGCGCGCCCCTGGCATGACGCTGCACAAGATGCCGTTGTTTGCCTGGTCGGTGCTGGTCACCGCCTTCCTGCTGCTGTTGTCGTTGCCGGTTCTGGCCGGTGGCATCACCATGCTGCTCACCGACCGCAATTTCGGCACCACCTTCTTTGCTCCCGATGGCGGCGGCGACCCGATCCTCTTCCAGCATTTGTTCTGGTTCTTCGGTCACCCGGAAGTCTACATCCTGATCCTGCCGGGCTTCGGCATCATCAGCCACGTCATCTCGACCTTCTCGAAGAAGCCGGTGTTCGGTTATCTCGGCATGGCCTACGCGATGGTGGCGATCGGCGCCGTCGGTTTCATCGTGTGGGCGCACCACATGTACACGACCGGCCTGTCGCTCGACACGCAGCGCTACTTCGTCTTCGCCACCATGGTCATCGCGGTGCCGACGGGCGTGAAGATCTTCTCCTGGATCGCGACGATGTGGGGCGGGTCGATCTCGTTCAAGACGCCGATGCTGTGGGCGCTGGGCTTCATCTTCCTGTTCACCATCGGCGGCGTCACCGGCGTCCAGCTGGCCAATGCCGGCCTCGACCGCTCGCTGCATGACACCTATTTCGTCATCGCCCACTTCCATTACGTGCTGTCGCTGGGCGCGGTGTTCGCCATCTTTGCCGGCTGGTACTACTGGTTCCCGAAGATGACCGGCTACATGTACTCGCCTGTCATCGCCAACACCCACTTCTGGGTCACCTTCGTCGGCGTCAACCTGATCTTCTTCCCGCAGCATTTCCTCGGCCTCGCTGGCATGCCGCGCCGCACCATCGACTATCCGGACGCGTTTGCCGGCTGGAACTATGTGTCGTCGATCGGCTCCTATATCTCGGCCGTCGGCGTGGCGATCTTCCTCTACTGCGTGTTCGAAGCCTTCCAGAAGAAGCGGGTCGCCGGTGCCAACCCATGGGGTGAGGGCGCCACCACGCTCGAATGGCAGCTGCCTTCGCCGCCGCCGTTCCACCAGTGGGAGCAGCTGCCGAAGATCAAGTAAGGCGGCTCCCCGCTCGAATACGAAACCGCCGGTTCGCCGGCGGTTTTGGCCAACGGAATGATGGACTGAGTACGCATGGCCCTAGTCGACGAAACCAGCATTGACGAAGCGGGCTTCCGCATGTCGGAAGCGACGGCGGGCGATTTCTTCGCCCTGCTGAAGCCGCGCGTCATGTCGCTGGTGGTGTTCACCGCCTTTGTCGGTCTGGTCGCTGCTCCCGTGACCATCAACCCGCTGCTGGCGGTGATCGCCATCCTGGCCATTGCCATCGGCGCTGGCGCCTCGGGCGCGCTCAACATGTGGTATGACGCCGATATCGACGCGGTGATGACCAGGACGGCCAGCCGTCCGGTGCCATCCGGCCGCATCCAGCCGCACGAGGCGCTGACCTTCGGCCTGGTGCTCTCGGTGCTGTCGGTGATGACGCTCGGCGTGCTGGTCAACTGGTTGTCGGCGAGCCTGCTGGCCTTCACCATCTTCTTCTATGCGGTCGTCTACACGATGTGGCTGAAGCGCTGGACGCCGCAGAACATCGTCATCGGCGGTGCTGCCGGTGCCATCCCGCCCGTCATCGGCTGGGCCGCTGTAACCGGGTCGGTCAGCCTTGAAAGCATCATCCTGTTCCTGATCATCTTCCTGTGGACGCCGCCGCATTTCTGGGCGCTGGCGCTGTTCAAGTCCGAGGATTATGGCCGCGCCGGCATACCTATGATGCCCAATGTCGCCGGCGAGGCGTCGACCCGCCGTCAAATCTTCGCCTATGCGCTGGTGCTGGCCCCGGTCGGCGTGCTGCCGTGGCTGCTCGGCTACACCACGCCGATCTATGGCGTGGCCTCTGTCCTGCTGGGCGTTGGCTTTGTCTGGTATGCGTGGAAAGTGCTCGGCATGGCCGACGACGACCGCGCCATGAAGCCGGCCAAGGCGCTGTTTGCCTATTCGCTGCTCTATCTCTTCGCCATCTTCGCTGCCTACCTGGCCGACAGCGTCGTCGAACGCGCACTTGCCATGGGTGGGGCATGATCATGGCCGAGGAAAAACTCGAGACGGTCACGCTGACCGATCGTCAGAAAAAAGCCCAGCGCAGCCGGTCTATCGCCATTGGCGTGGCGCTGGCGTTGCTGGTCGTCATTTTCTACATCGCGACGATCGTCAAGTTCGGCCACAATCTGGGCACGATGTGATGAGCGTCGAGATGCCCAAGAAGACGCCTGGAAAGACCAGCAACCGCATCGTCGCGGCGGTCTGCCTTGCCTTCTTCAGCGGCATGATCGGCATGGCCTATGCCGCCGTGCCGCTCTACAAGATGTTCTGCCAGGCGACCGGCTATGGCGGCACGACGCAACGTGCCGAGAAGCAGTATGCCGGCCGTGTGCTTGACCGCGAGATCACCGTCCGCTTCGACGCCAATATCGCTGGCGTGCCGTGGGAGTTCCAGCCGGTCCAGCGTTCGATGACCATGAAGATCGGCGAGACGGTGCAGGCGCATTATCAGGCGACCAACAAGTTCGATCGCCCCGTCACCGGCCGCGCCACCTTCAACGTGCAGCCGGAACTGGCGGGCCCGTACTTCAACAAGGTCGAGTGCTTCTGCTTCACCGATACGTCGCTGAAGCCCGGCGAGACGCTGGACATGCCGGTCCTGTTCTACGTCGATCCCGATATCGTGAATGTGCCGGAACTGAAGGACGTGAAGACGATCACCCTGTCCTATAC
>NZ_JBFUGJ010000181.1:0-11930 GCF_056402975.1 Mesorhizobium sp. P3_A9
GCCTTCATCTGCGGCTATGGCCTGTCGCGCATCTTCGTCGAGTTTTTCCGCGAACCCGACCAGCAGCTCGGCTATCTCCTCGGCACCAACTGGCTGACCATGGGCATGATCCTGTCGACGCCGATGGTGCTGGCCGGCATCTGGGCAATGGCGACCGCCAAGCCGGTGCCGCAACCCCAGCCGCAGGCGACATGACGCCGTTGAAGACCCGCATCGTCGACCTGATCGAGGCGCTCGGCCCCCTTCCCGTCAACGAATACATGGCGCTGTGCCTGTTCGACCCCGCCGACGGCTACTACACGACACGCGAGCCCTTCGGCGCTGCCGGCGACTTCATCACCGCGCCGGAGATCAGCCAGATGTTCGGCGAACTCGTCGCCGTCTGGCTCTACCAGGCCTGGCTGGCGACGGRTAAGCCGATGCCGGTGACCATTGCCGAGATCGGCCCGGGCCGCGGCACGCTGATGAAGGACATGCTGCGCACCCTGTCGCGGCTTGATCCCACGCTGACCAATGGCGCCGTCTTCGCCATGATCGAGACCAGCCCGCGCCTGACCGAGGTCCAGAAACAGACGCTCGGCGCGACACCTTTCGCGGTTGGCTGGCACGAGACCATCGAGACCTTGCCCGATCAGCCGCTGCTCATCGTCGGCAACGAATTGTTCGACGCTGTGCCGATCCGCCAGTTCGTCCGCGCCGGTACGGGCTGGCGCGAGCGCATGGTCAGCCTGGACGACGAGAATGCCCTTTGTTTCTTCGCCGGCGCCAGCTCGGTCGACCCGACGCTGCTGCCCGTTGACGCCGCTGAAGCGCCGCAAGGGGCGGTCGTCGAGATCGCTCCCGCCCGCACCGCGCTGATGGCGGCCATTGCCGAGCGCATGGCCCGCCATGGCGGCGCCGGCCTGTTCCTCGACTATGGCCATCTCCAGCCGGGTGTCGGCGACACGCTGCAGGCCTTGCGCCGGCACAATCACGAAGATGTGCTGGCCAATCCCGGCGAAGCCGACCTCACCTCGCATGTCGATTTCGCCGCCCTTGCCGCGACCGTGCGCGCGCATGGTCTCGACGCCCATCTGTCGACGCAAGGCAATTTCCTGCTCGGCATGGGCATTCTCGAGCGCGCCGGCCGGCTTGGCGCCGATGCCGGCCAGGCGGCACGCGACAAGATCACCGGCGATGTCGAACGCCTTGCCGGACCGCAGGCCATGGGCGAGCTGTTCAAGGTGCTTGCGGTCCTGCCGCGCGGTGTGCCGATCCGGCCCTTTGCCACGGCGGATTGACTTTTCACCGCTGCCCCTCCCAATCTCCCGTCCGGCAAAAGAGCGGCCGAACCGCCGGCCACCTCGCTTCCGGACTTTTTCTTGACGAAACCGCCCACACGGACAACAACGCCCGCATGCTCACTCAGACCAAACCGGATCCCGTTCGGTCGCCGCTGCTGGACAAGGCGCAGGCACAAGGCATCCGCCACGGCTATTTCACCCGTACAGGCGGCGTCTCGACCGGCATCTACCAGGGCCTCAACATCGGCACCGGATCGGATGACGACAAGGCGCTGGTGGCCGAGAACCGTGCCCGTGTCGCCGCCTGGATGGGCGTGCCGACGAGCCATCTGTTGACCGCCTGGYAGATCCATTCCCCCGACGTCATTGTCGTCAGGGAACCCTTTGCCGGCGAACGCCCCAAGGCCGATGCCATCGTCACCGACCGGCCGGGCATCGCCATCGGCGCCTCGACCGCCGATTGCGGCCCGGTGCTGTTCGCCGATGCCGGGGCGCGCATCATCGGCGCGGCGCATGCCGGCTGGAAAGGCGCCTTCACGGGCGTGCTGGAAAACACCATTGCCGCGATGGAAAGCCTGGGGGCCCGGCGTGAAAACATCGTCGCCGTGCTCGGCCCCTCGATCGGCCCCGAAAACTACGAAGTCGGGCCGGAATTCGTCGCCCGCTTCGTCGAGGTCGACGCGGAAAACATCAGCTACTTCGCGCCCTCCGCCACATCAGGCCATGCCATGTTCGATCTCAACCGTTACACGGTCGACCGTTTGGCCAGGGCCGGCGTGACCGCCGAGGGCCTCGGCCGCTGCACCTATGCCGAGGAAGATTTGTTTTACTCCTACCGGCGCACCACGCACCGCAAGGAGCCCGATTACGGCCGGCAGGTTTCGGCCATCGTTTTGGAGAAGGTATAATGGCGCTGCATTTTGAACGATCGGAATTTGACGCGCGGCGCGACCGGCTGATGATCGAGATGGCCGAGAAGAAACTCGACGCCATCCTGCTCTTCGCGCAGGAAAGCATGTACTGGCTGACCGGCTACGACACGTTCGGCTTCTGCTTCTTCCAGTGCCTGGTGGTAAAGGCCGACGGCTCGATGGTGCTTCTGACCCGTTCGGCCGACCTGCGCCAGGCGCGCCACACCTCGATCATCGACAACATCGTGCTGTGGACCGACCGCAACGGCGCCAACCCGGCGGTCGACCTGCGCAATCTGCTCAACGATCTCAACCTGCTTGGCGCCCGCATCGGCGTCGAATACGACACCCACGGCCTGACCGCTTTCAATGGCCGCCGGCTGGACGAGCAATTACAGACTTTTGGCCAGATCGCCGACGCCTCCGGCATTGTCGGCCGGCTGCGCCTGTTCAAGAGCCCGGCCGAGATCGCCAAGGCCGAGAAGGCCGCCAACCTCTCCGACGATGCGCTGGACGCGGCGCTGCCGCTGATCAAGCAGGGCGGCGACGAAGCGCTGATCCTGGCCGCCATGCAAGGCGCGGTCTTTGCCGGCGGCGGCGACTATCCGGCCAACGAGTTCATCATCGGCTCCGGTGTCGACGCGCTGCTCTGCCGCTACAARGCCGGCCGCCGCAAGCTGACCAAGAACGACCAGCTGACGCTGGAATGGGCCGGTGTCTTCCATCATTACCATGCGCCGATGATGCGCACCGTGCTGACCGGCAAAGTGTCGAAGCGCCATCAGGAACTTTTCGACGCCGCGCGGGCCGCTCTTCTCGCCGTCGAAAAGGCGATGGCGCCGGGCAATACATTTGGCGATGTCTTCGACGCCCACGCCCGTACCATGGAGACGCACGGCCTGACCAAGCACCGGCTGAACGCCTGCGGCTACTCCGTCGGCGCCCGCTTCACGCCGTCCTGGATGGACATGCCGATGTTCTATCAGGGCAACCCCGAGCCGATCGCGCCGCACATGACGCTGTTCGCCCACATGATCATCATGGATTCCGAGACCGAGACGGCAATGACGCTTGGCCGCACCTACCTGACCACCGAATCCCAGCCGAAGCCGCTGTCCCGCCATGATCTCGACTTGATCGTACAGTGAATCCATAATGGGAGGCGTTCTTCGCCAAGGAGTTAGAAGGCAAATGAGACGATCGCATGTGACGACCGTGTCATTGCTTGTGGCATTGGCTCTTGCCGCCTGCACCAACGCAAAGGACGTTCTCGAACCTTCCGCCATCACCCCGCCGGCGACCTCAGCGCCAGCGACGCCGGGCAGCACTGCGGCCACGGTTCCCGCGCCATCGCCGACCGCGCCTGCTGCCACCACTGCTGGTGGCGCAACCACCGCGCCGCTGACCTCAGCCCAGAGCGCTGCCATCCTGTCGAAGACCCGGCTGCAGATCGCGCCGATCGTCGGCGCTTCGGTGGAGGCCGCCACGCCGCTGACGGCGGAACTGCAGACGCGGGCCAAGCAGCGTGGCATCACGCTTGCCGGCAGCGCCGACCAGACCGCGACCCATGTGCTGAAGGGCTATTTCTCGGCGATTTCGGAAGGCAAGGACACCACCGTCATCTATGTCTGGGACGTCTACGACCCCGCAGGCAACCGCCTGCACCGCATCAACGGCCAGATGAAGGCGCCTTCGGTTGGCAATGGCGGGGGCGCCGACAGCTGGAAGGACGTCTCGCCCGCAACCATGCAGGCAATCGCCGACCAGACCATCGACCAGTTCACGGCATTTCTCGGCGGCAAGGCGGGTTAGCAAGGCGTGCTGGAGTGTTGCCTCTCGGCGATGGCACCAACCTTTCTTGAGTTTAGCCGGCGGATTCCCAATCTCGACGCTTGCAATACCGGCGCGGGCCGCTAAAAGCCCGGTTAAAAGGTACGGGAGAGTCTGTCAGGCCTTCCCATCCTCCACCAGGAACGGTGCATGAAACTCTTCGCGGGCAATTCCAACAGAGTGCTGGCCGAAGCGGTCGCCCGCTATCTCAACATCCCGCTGGGCAAGGCCAGTGTCAGGCGCTTCGCCGACCAGGAAATCTTCGTCGAAATCCAGGAAAACGTGCGCGGCGAGGATGTTTTCATCCTGCAGTCGACCTCGTTCCCGACCAACGATCACCTGATGGAACTGCTCATCATGATCGACGCCTTCATGCGCTCCTCGGCCAAGCGCATCACGGCGGTGATTCCCTATTTCGGCTACGCCAGGCAAGATCGCCGCGCCTCGGGCCGCACGCCGATCTCGGCCAAGCTGGTCGCCAACATGATCACCCGCGCCGGCGTCGACCGCGTTCTGACGCTGGACCTCCATGCCGGCCAGATCCAGGGCTTYTTCGAYATCCCGACYGACAATCTGTTCTCSGTGCCGGTSATGGCCCGCGACGTGAAGGCGAAATACAAGCAGCTCGGCAATGTCGTGGTGGTCTCGCCCGATATTGGCGGCGTGGTGCGGGCGCGTGCGCTGGCCAAGCGCTTCGATGCGCAACTCGCCATCGTCGACAAGCGCCGCGAGCGCCCGGGCGAATCGGAAGTCATGAACATCATCGGCGCCGTCGCCGGCAAGGATTGCCTGCTGATCGACGACATCGTCGATTCCGGCGGCACGCTGTGCAATGCCGCCGATGCGCTGCTGGCCAACGGCGCCACCAGCGTCACCGCCTATATCACCCATGGCGTGCTGTCGGGCGGCGCGGTCGCCCGCATCAGCGGCTCGAAGCTGCAGGAACTGGTGATCACCGATTCCATCCAGCCGACACAGGGCGTCCTCGACGCCCCCAACATCCGCGTCATCTCGATCGCCGACCTGATGGGCGAAGCCATCTCGCGCACAGCGACCGAGGAATCGGTGTCGAGCCTGTTCGACTAAAGCGAGACGCACTGAACCAGGACGATCTTGGTCTCGATAGAGATGGGTTTGCGCATGTATCAAAGCCATCATCGGGCACGTTCAGTTTGCTCTTTCCCGTCTACTTCCCTTTGGCGTTGACGCAGCCGCTTGACGTACGCTGAATCAACGAGGTTCTCTGACGATAGGCCTAAGGCGCAATTCGCTAGTGAAGCGTATGTGCTATCGGTTAGCTTTAGACCGTTCGGTATCGCGCCATAGTTCTCGCAGCTATTTTCCAGGATCGCGGCAAAAAGTGCTTTAAAAAAATCAGAGAGAGATGGTCGCAAGGCGCTGGTTCCTGCTGCCGTAAGCGGATCGGCGGCCAGTGCACTGGCTTTGTCGGCGTCAGTTGCCAACTCCCGCACGAAATCTCCCAGTGTTGGCCAATATTTCAGGTCGAATTGCCCACTTAAGTTGGCAAGCTTTTCGCGCACCCAGGAATCAAAAAGGTAGTTATCCCGGGCTGCAGCCTCAATCACACCGCATACGTCGTAATGTGTGTCGGTGTAGAATTGAGAATGGTTGTGAAGATCGGATCTTTCGTCGAGGAGGCCGGCCAAATCTGCCGCCTTGGTAGCGATCTCCCGGTTTACTACCTCAAGCCGCTCCTTTCCCTTCCGGGTGGCAGCAAGTTTATCCGGGCTCCAGAAGGCAGCTGCGCTCAAAAGGGTACCAAGGAACGACTCTAGCGCACGACACTGATCGTGCAATTTCTCATGGAGTTCATTGTAGACATCGATCAGTTCCGCCCTTCGCGATAGAAGGCGTTCTGCGACGGCATTTTCACTCGGCAGTATTTGGTGCTCGATATTGTATCGTATTCCCGAGCGCAAGATTTCCTCGCAGATTGCTGTCGGCTTTGCCGGGGACATCATGTTTCCTCGTGAGTTGGTTGAAATACCGCTTGACGCTACCGCACACAGGCAACCTGTGCGGCACCTGAGCAAAGAATTATTTCTTTGTTTCAGGTACCTAGCGCCAACCATGATCGGTCGCCGTTTCCTTGGTGCGCCTTCGGTCTTCTGCATTGTACCGCGAGCAGAGGTTTCCTTACGCGCTTGCCATGGCATACTGCCCCTCCAAACAATGGAGGAGGTGCAGATGACAATCCGGCGGAGGACTTTGCTCGGGCTTGCGGTTTCGATCGCGGCTGTCTTTTCGGCACCGGCGGCCTGGGCCGCCGATTTTCCGGACCGGACCATCACGATGGTTGTCCCCTTTTCCGCGGGCGGCTCGACGGATCTGGTCGCCCGTCTCGTCGCCARCAAGATGTCCGAAAACCTCGGGCAGCAGATTGTCGTTGAAAATGTTGGCGGGGCCGGCGGCAGCATCGGTGCTGCCCAGGTCGCCCGGGCCGAGCCGGACGGCTACACGATCCTCATGGGCACGGTTGCGACGCACGCGCTCAACCCTCTGATCCTCAAGACCAAGCCCTACGATGCGGAGAAGGATTTTGCTCCGATATCGCTGCTTGTGCTGGTGCCGAACGTCCTGGTCGTAAACCCCCAGTTTCCCGCCAAAGACGTCAAGGAACTGATCGAGCTGTTGAAGAAGGACCCGGACAAATACGCCTACGCCTCATCGGGCAATGGCACCCCGCTGCATCTGTCGGGCGAGCTTTTCAAGACGATGGCCGGCGTTGATATGCAGCACATACCCTACAAGGGCGCCGGGCCGGCCTTGAACGACGTTATCGCAAACCAGGTGCCGATGATGTTCGACAACCTGCCGTCTTCATCGGGCCATATCAAGGGCGGGACGCTCAGGGCTCTGGGCGTCACCACCAAGGAGCGCGTGCCCTCCTTCCCCGATTTGCCGGCAATTGCCGAAACCATTCCGGGCTACGAAACCTATAGCTGGAACGCTCTGTTCGCACCCGCGGGCACCCCGGCGGACGTGATCGAGGTTCTTCACAAGGCAGCAGCCAACGCGCTGCAGGATCCCGATGTGATTGCGCGCATGGGCCAATTCAGCGCCTCGATCGTGGCCTCCAGCCCCGAAGAGCTGGCAACGCATGTGAAGGCTGAACTCGCCAAGTGGGAGCCGATCGTCAAGGCCAGCGGCGTTCAGATGGATTAGGGCGTCAATGCGCACTCCGGCGCTGCTTACTATGGCGCCGGAGCCTCCAATCGAGGCTGCGTCCGCCGCATGCCTTCGCCGTCTCGCGTGCCACGCATATAGCCGCGCGGCGAGGAGCCCAGCATGCGCTTGAACATGGTGATGAAGGCCGGCACGCTGTCATAGCCCAAGTCGAGCGCCACCCGGGTGATCGGCTCGCCATCGGCGAGCCTGGGCAGCGCCGCGAACAGGCAGGCCTGCTGGCGCCATGTCGACAGCGACAGGCCGGTCTGGCGCTGGAAGGCGCGCGTGAAGGAGCGCCGGCTCATGCCGGCGGCATCCGCCCATTCGTCGATCGTCGCATGCGGCGAAGGTGCGGCGACGAAGCGACGGCACAGTATCGCCAGCCTCGGATCGGACGGGAACGGCAGCCCGAGCGGCCGTTCCGGCAAGGTCGGGATTTCATGCAGCAACAGGTTCATGATCAGCCCGCCGCGCCCTTGCAACTCGCCGCCTTGCGGCAGTTTCTCCGATTCCACGATCAGGCTGTGCATCAGCTCGGTGACGCCGACGACGCGCAACCCTTCCGGCAGGCCGGGAATCGCGCCCGGCATGACATAGACCGAGCGCATCGAGACATCGCCCAGCATCTCGACGGAATGCTCCGTGCCGGCCGGAATCCACATCGCGTGGTCGGGCGGCACCATCCAGCGCCCGTGCCGCGTCGTCACCAGCACGACGCCGACCAGCGCGTGCAGCAACTGGCTGCGGCTGTGGYGGTGYTGCGGCACATGGTAACCGTCGGGATATTCGGTCGGCAACGCCACCGCCGGCCCGGCGACCTCCTCCAGCCATTGCCAGCGACTCTCATGCAATTGGCCGAGATCGGCGTTGCCGGCGCGAAAGATTTCCCTGCCATGTGGCATTGGGTATGGCCCACTTGCGAAACTATTGGACCAAACCACGAAAGAAGTCGCGCTGCAAGCAGCCTATAAGGCAACCGTCTCTAAGGCGGCTGCAGGCGCATCCGCCAGATTGCCTGCGGGCGTGCCCGCCAAAAAGACCACGGAGCCACCCTTGACCGATACGACAGCCGCCAGCGTCGCGCCACCAGCGCCCACCAGTCACACTTCCGCCCAGGCGACGGCCTTCACCGTCATCCTGGCAGTGAGCTTCTGCCACGGCATCAACGACATCATGCAGTCGCTGCTATCGGCCATTTATCCCTTGCTGAAAGAGAATTACGGCCTCGATTTCTGGCAGATCGGCCTTCTGACCTTCACCTTCCAGGTGACCGCCTCGCTGCTGCAGCCGGTGATCGGCATGATCACCGACAAGCGGCCGATGCCCTATTCCTTGCCCTATGGCATGGCCTCGTCGCTGATCGGCCTGGTCGTGCTGGCCTATGCCGGGCACTACTATCTGCTGCTGCTCGGCGCCTCGCTGATCGGCATCGGCTCGGCGATCTTCCATCCGGAATCCTCGCGCATCGCCCGCTTCGCCTCGGGCGGCCGCTTCGGCCTGGCGCAGTCGCTGTTCCAGGTCGGCGGCAATTTCGGCCAGTCCATGGGGCCGCTGCTGGCTGCCTTCATCGTCGTGCCGTTCGGCCAGACCAGCATCGCCTGGTTCGCCGTCGGCTCGCTGATCGGCATTGTCGTTCTGTGGCAGGTCGGCGGCTGGTACAGTCGTCTGCGCGCCGCGCAAGGCACCCGCAAGGCGGCAAGCTTCGTCTCGCCCTTCCCGCGACGCAAGGTGATGAACGCGCTGATCGTGCTGACCTTGCTGGTGCTGAGCAAGAACGCCTACATCGCCAGCCTCGCCAGCTACTACACCTTCTATTCCATCCATAAGTTCGGCGTGTCGGTGCAGATGTCGCAGATCATGCTGTTCCTGTTCCTGGGCGCCTCGGCGCTGGGCATCCTGCTCGGCGGCCCGTTAGGCGACCGTTATGGGCAGAAGGCGATGATCTGGTTCTCGATCGTCGGCGTGCTGCCCTTCACGCTGGCGCTGCCCTACGCCAACATGGAATGGACGATGGTGCTCACCGTGCTGATCGGCCTCATCCTGTCGTCGGCCTTCTCCAACATCGTCGTCTTCGCGCAGGAACTGGTGCCCGGCCGCGTCGGCATGATCGCCGGCATCTTCTTCGGCTTCGCCTTCGGCATGGGCGGCATCGCGGCCGCCGTGCTCGGCGTCGTCGCCGACATGAAGGGCATCGATTTCGTCTTCCAGATCTGCTCGTATTTGCCGTTCCTGGGCCTGCTGACGGTGTTCCTGCCGAACATGAAGGAAGCCCGCAAGGCTCAGGCGGCCGCCTAGACCCGGCCGACCCTCAATTGATGCAGAAGCACCCGCCAGCCGGCGGGTGCTTTTTCTTTGCCGTTCCCTGTGAATTCAAGTCTTGAAGAAGGCCAGCAGGTCGGCGTTGATGACATCGGCATGGATTGTCGCCATACCGTGCGGAAAGCCCTTGTAGACCTTGAGCTCGCCCTTCTTGAGCAGGTTGATCGACAGCAGCGCCGAGTCGGCGATGGGAACGATCTGGTCGTCGTCGCCATGCATGACCAGTACCGGCACGTCGATCGCCTTCAGATCCTCGGTGAAGTCGGTTTCCGAGAAAGCCTTGATGCAATCATAATGCGCCTTGGTGCCCCCCATCATGCCCTGGCGCCACCAATTGTCGATGACGCCCTGCGAGACCTCGGCGCCCGGGCGATTGAAGCCGTAGAACGGACCGGCCGGAACGTCGCGGAAGAACTGGGCGCGGTTGGCTGCCTGGGCGGCGCGGAAGCCGTCAAACACCTCGATCGGCAGGCCGCCGGGATTGGCAGCTGTCTTGAGCATGATCGGCGGCACCGCACCGATCAGCACCGCCTTGGCGACACGGCCGCCTGAGCCGTATTGCGCAACGTAGCGCGCCACCTCGCCGCCGCCGGTCGAGTGGCCGACATGGATGGCGTTCTTGAGGTCGAGATGCGCGGCAAGTTCGGCCACATCGGCGGCATAGGTGCCCATCTCGTTGCCGATATCCGTCTGGGTCGAGCGGCCATGGCCGCGGCGGTCATGGGCGATGACGCGGTAGCCTTGCGCCAGGAAGAACAGCATCTGGGCATCCCAGTCGTCGCTGCTCAACGGCCAGCCATGATGGAAGACGATGGGCTGACCGGTTCCCCAGTCCTTGTAGAAAATCTGCGTGCCGTCCTTGGTGGTGATCGTGCCGCTGCCGGAGCCGGACTTTGTCTGCGAAGCCATCTCAATCTCCTTTGATTGTTTTCGCGATAAACAATATCGCGATATCGATATGGCTAACGCAGGTCGAAAGCCTTGTCTACAAAAATATATATCGCGATATCATTTTTCGTGGTACATATTCCGTGATTAATCGGCAAAGGAATGCGTCGTGCCTCTCCCGTTGGACAATCAGCTCTGCTTCACGCTCTACGCCACCTCAATGGCGATCAACCGCACCTACAAGCCGATGCTGGACGAGATGGGGATCACCTATCCGCAATATCTCGTGCTCAACGCGCTTGCCGAGGCCGACGGCATGTCGGTCGGCACGATCGCGCACCGGCTCGCTTTGGAATCGAGCACCATCACACCGCTGGTGAAGCGGATGGAACAGGCTGGTCTGGTGACCCGCCAGCGCAGCCAGACCGACGAGCGCCAGGTGCAAGTCGACCTGACATCAGCTGGACGTGCGCTGCTGGTCCAGTGCAACTGCCTCAATGAGACCCTGATAGAGCGCTCCGGCATGACGCTGGCGCAACTCGATGCGCTGAACCGCCAGATCCAGGCGCTGCGTGATGCGCTGAGCAGCGGTCAGGGGTAGCCGATGCCAGGCGCTCCCGGGCGCCAATCTTGCTGGGCCAATGGTGGTTGGCAATGTTGTGGGCTGTGATGAGCGCTGGAGTGGCGGTACCGTTCCCATAGTTTTCACGTGCCGAAGCGGTGCCAACCAACTCGCATGACTGATGTAGTTGTCCTCTGATGACCATTGCTGATTGTAAATTCGAAATGGGATTGCGATAAAGAGGGCATTGACACTATCATACTTGTTGTGAGGGAATAATCTGAGGGCGAATATTGCTTGAATTTAAAATTGCTAGAGATCCGCCGGCGAGTGCGTTTCCATGGGAACAAATACTCACGTGGGCACCCCATCTTTTTTGGGCGGCTGTCGCTCTCACTATATTCTTCGTCATAGGCCCATCGCGAATCCGCGAAGCTTTCTCTCGAGCAACGAAGGTTGGCTTCGGGGGGTTAGAAGTGGAATTTAAGTCGGGGATCGAGCAGGCGGCGAAAGCCAAGCAGATCGATCTTCCAACCCAACTCCGAGATCAATTGGCAAGGCGGCTCGATCGACTGCAACATCTCATCGCTTCCGCGCGTATCTTATGGATCGACGACCATCCCGATGGCAACGCCATCGAGATGGGCCTCCTTCATAGTCTCGGTGCGACGATCGATCTGGCGAGCTCCGACCGGAATGCCAAGCAACGTCTGGAGTCGGCAATTTACGATCTGGTGTTGTCTGACATGGCGCGCGGAGATGACCATGGTGCCGGACGAAAGTTTCTTCCGCAGGTAAAGAGCGCCATGTTGAGCCCGCCCCTCATTTTCTACGTCGGAAAGCCGGAGCCCTTGCCCGCTGGCGCATTTGGCCTGACCGTCCGCCCAGACGAGCTTTTCAATCTCATCTTGGATGCCCTAGAACGACGGAGGGGCTGAATGTACATCC
>NZ_JBFUGJ010000182.1:0-11809 GCF_056402975.1 Mesorhizobium sp. P3_A9
GGATTGATAGATGAGCGGGCTTCTCAGAACTTGGGTTCCTCGCCCCCGCAAAGCGGGGGAGAGGTGGCCGCGAAGCGGCCGGAGAGGGGGCTTTCGTAGGGCTCGGCGCGAAATGACTCGAACTGGCGCGGTCGGCGCAGCCCCTCTCCGTCTCGGCTTCGCCGAGCCACCTCTCCCCACTCTCGTGGGGCGAGGAACCCAAGCTGGCATTGGTCGGCACCGGTAATTTCGCCAACTAATCCGTCGCCAGCGGAAAGCTCACCATCACCGCCAGCCCAGGCTCACAATCCTCCAACGCAATCGACGCCCCGTGCAGATCGGCGATGGCCCTGACCAGGCTGAGGCCGAGGCCGCTGCCTGGTGTCGAGCGGCTGTGGTCGAGCCGGTAGAGCCGCTGAAACACTTTTTCGCGTTCGTCGGCAGGGATGCCCGGTCCATCGTCGGCAACGCCGGCAAGGACATGATCGTCCTGGCGCGCCACCGACAGTTTGATCGTCGTGCCGGGCGGGCAATGGCGCAGCGCATTCTCGACCAGATTGGCGAACATCTGCGTCAGCAGCTCCGGGTCGCCATGGATGCGGGCGGCGGTCTGATGCAGCTCGACCGACGACAACGACTTGCCGTCATCCTCGGCCACGTCGGCATAAATCTCGGCGATGGTTTGCAGGATCAGGCCGAGGTCGACATCGGTGAACCGCGCCTTGCGGGCTCCGGCCTCGATCTGCGCAATGCGCAGCAGCGCATCGAAGGTCTCGTTGATCTGATGGCCCTCGGCGCGCGCATCGGCCAGATCGCCGGAAACGTCGCGATCCTGCGCGGCCTTGTCGGCCGCACCCTCCAGGATCATCTGCAGCCGGTTGAGCGGCGTCTTCAGATCGTGCGCGATGTTGGCGCTGACCTGCTTCATGCCTTCGACCAGGCCCGACAGGCGGTCGAGCGCCGCGTTGATCTGGCTGGAGACGATGTCGATGTCGTCGCCCTTGCCGGTCAGCGGAATGCGGGTGTCGAGCCGGCCATGCGAGACGTCGACCATGGTGGCGGCAATGCCGTCGAGCCGGTGCTGGACACGCGAGGCCAGCAGGGCGCCGCCGGTGACCGCCAGGCCGGTGATGATCAGGGTTGCCCAGCCGAAGCTCATCAGCATGATCGTCTCCAGTTCCTCCGTCTCGGACAGGCTGAAGGCGATCGTCAGCGTGTTGGGGCCGATGGCGCCGGAATAGGCGCGGTATTCGGTATCAGGCGGCACGCCGGGCAATACGGCGTCGAACGCCGAGAACCCGTCGGGAAGCCCCGCGGCGGTGAAGTTGCCGGCCAGCCGGTTGCCGGTCGCGTCGGTCAGCGAAAACAGCTGTTCTGTCTTCAGGCTGCGCGCGGAGTGGCTTTCGACGGTCTCAACCAGTTCCTTGAGATCATTGTCGGCGTAGGTCGCGGCGACGACGGCGTAGGTTTCCTTGATGGTGTCGTCGAGGCGTTCGGCAAGATCGGCGCTCATCATCTGATAGACGATGGCGCCCGACAGCACGAAGGCCAGCATGAACAGAAAGCCGAATGTCAGCGCGAGCCGGAACGGCGTGCTGCGCAGCAGGCGAGACCATGTTCCGGTCATGGCGCGAGCGGTGCGTGCAGGCTGTAGCCGGTGTTGCGGACGGTGTGGATGAGCTGGGTCTCGAACGGCTTGTCGATCTTGGCCCGCAGCCGGCTGATATGGGTCTCGACGACGCTGGTCTTGGGATCGAAATGAAAATCCCAGACACGCTCCAAGAGCATGGTGCGGGTGATGACACGGCCTTCGCCGCGCATCAGCACCTCGAGCAGGCTGAATTCGCGCGGCTGCAGGTCGATCGGCTGGCCCTGGCGCGTGACGCGCCGCATGATCAGGTCCATTTCGAGGTCGCCAACCCGCAACACGGTCTTCTGCTCTTGCGCCGCCGGCCGGCGGCCGAGCGCATGGATGCGGGCAAGCAGCTCGGAAAAAGCGAAGGGCTTGACCAGATAGTCGTCGCCGCCGGCCTCGAGGCCCTCGACGCGGTCATCGATGCCGCCGATGGAGGTGAGAAAGATCGCCGGGGTGCGCACACCGGCCGCGCGGACCGCCTTGACCATCGACAGGCCATCGAGACCCGGGATCATCCGGTCGGCGACGATCACGTCATAGCTGCCGCTGGTTGCGGCGAAAAGCGCGTCATGGCCGTTGCGCAGGAGGTCGCAGACATGGCCGGCCTCGGTCAGTCCCCTGACGATATAGTCCGCCGTCCTGTGGTCGTCCTCGACAAGAAGAAGTCGCATCGCTGTTCCGGTTGATCGCCGATATCCGGCACACGCTACCACCGGCATGGGCCCGTTCCTAGGATGACGAAATCAAGGTTCAATCCGACTCCAGCAGGATCTCGTCGATGTCGTCAGCGTTTTTCTTCATCGTCATGTAGAGAACGAGCGCGATGATGCAGCCGAGGAAGATCAGGCTGGTGAAGGTGCTGCCGAAGCCGAGGCCGCCCTGTTCGGCCGGCTGCGACAGAAAATCGCCGAAGGAGGCGCCGAGCGGCCGCGTCAGGATATAGGCGAGCCAGAAGGCCAGGATGGCGTCGAGATGCAGCAGCCAGTAGGCAAGCGCAATCAGCGCGATGACGCCGCCGAACAGCAGTCCGGTCGCCAGATAACCCATATCAAAACTCTCGGCGACGAGGTCGCCGGCGGCGGTGCCGAGCGAGAAGGTGAAGAGGATCGCCAGCCAGTAGAAGATCTCGCGGCGGGTGGTGAAGATGGTGTGGATCGACAGCGTCCGCTCGCTGGCGTACCAGACCGCGAACGTCGCTGCGAGTGCAACCGAGAAGGCGATCGTCGTCGTCTGCAGGCGCACGCCGAAATTGTCGACGAGGTTGTCGGTGATCAGCGTGCCGACGACGCTGATCAGCACCACCGCCAGCCAGTAGGCCCAGGGCACGTAGCGTTTCTGTGCGAACTGCAGGACAAGGGCGACGATCAGCACGCCGGTCATGATCAGCGAGGTGACGGTCAGCCCGAGCCCGAGATTGACGGCGATATAGTCGGCCGCCGTCTCACCCATGGTGACCGCCATCAGCTTGATCAGCCAGAAACCGAGCGTGACCTCCGGCACCCTGTTGTGGTCCGGTGCGGCGAGGTGCGTGTTGGGGGCGAGCATGGATAGGTCCCGAGGTTGCGGCCGGGTGGAAGCGATCCGGCATCTCGACATTAGGCAAGCGACTTCACTGCAGCCTGTCCCGAGGCATACAAATTCGTAAGGATGGCCGTGGTTGGCGCAAAAGGGCTTTACGAACCTCGCGCGTTGCGCTGATAGAAAGCGGGCGCCTTGTATCCGCCATCAATGGCGTGCCCGAGTGCGAAACCCGCAAGCCCCAGGGAACACGAATGACCTACGCTTCGCTCAAGCCGGTTTCAGAGGCCTTCGTGCAGCGCAAGCGGCTGATCTTCGTGCGGGCGGCGGCGGTGCTGGCGGTGCTGCTGCTGTTCCTCACCAAGCCGGCGCTCGCCGAGGGCTCGAACGGGCACGAAACGCTCGAATTCTTCGGCTTCTGCCTGGTGCTCGCCTGCGTCGTCGGCCGGCTCTGGAGCATCCTCTATGTCGGCGGCAAGAAGAATGAGGAGCTGGTTTCGACGGGGCCGTTTTCGATGAGCCAGAACCCGCTCTATTTCTTTTCGACGGTCGGCGCGATCGGCATCGGCCTGCTCTACGGCTCGCTGGTGGCGGCGGCAGTGCTTGGCGTGGCCAGTTTTCTCATCTTCCGCGTCACGGCGCGCAAGGAAGCCGAGTATCTGCTGGGCAAGTTCGGCCCGGCCTACACCGCCTATACCAAGGCGACGCCGCGGTTCTGGCCGAACCCGCTGCTCTATCGCGACGATGACCAGCTGCAATTCTCGCCGCGCGCGCTGAAGCGCACCTTCTATGACGGGCTCTATTTCCTCGCCATTTTCCCGGCCATCGAGCTGGTCGAGTATTTCCGGGAAACCGGCATGCTGTTCCCGGCCTTCATTACGCTCTACTGATCATTAAGGCCTGCTGCCGCTAAATCATGACGTTGCCGGAAGCCCGGCCGGTCTTGGTTTGAACGGAGATGACCGCATGCCAGCTTCGCTGCTGGCCGGCAGGGCCAGTGTGACAGTCTTCACAGCCGAAGACGCTTCCGCCTGGGCGGACCTGATGGCGGCGGTGCCGGCCGAGGTCGGCGATCGCCTGGCCGCCTTGCAAAAAATCGTTGGCGTCACCGGCGTGGCGCAATACCGCGACGGCCGCGCCGAGGCGATCGTGATCGGCCAGCGCCGGCCGGCGGCCGCGATGATGCGCATCGCACTGTTCTGGCCCGCCTCCAGCTTCATCAGCGGCTCGCGCCTGCTGGAGGCGCTGGAGAAGGAGGCGCTTGCGCAAGATCTGCTCTGCCTGCGTGCCGACGAGGACACGGTGCTGCGCATCGGCGGCCAATGGGAGCGCCGCGACGGCTTTCTGCAACGCTGGATCGGCATCGAGCCGACCCGTTGGCAGGAGCGGATACCACCGTCCTGGCCGCAGACGGCGGGCTTTACTTGCGGGCCGTCGGCGTTGGCCATGGCGATGGCCGGCCTCGACCCCGACTTGCGGCCGGACCGGGCGCTGGAGGTCGAGCTCTGGCGTGAAGCCACCACCATCATCGGCCCGAGCGGGCCGGGCGGCTGCGATCCCTACGGCCTGGCGCTGGCGGCGCACCGGCGCGGGCTGCGGACCGCAGTGTTCATGAGCAGCGCCGAACCGATCTTCCTCGACCGCGCCGCCTCGGAGGAAAGGCGCGGGCTGATGAGCTTCGTCCAGGCCGGTTTCAAGCGCGACGTCGAAGCCGCGTCATTGCCGATCGAGCCCCGCGCCTTTGCGATCGAGGAGATCGGAGGGGCGCTTGATCGTGGCTTGTTGGCGCTGGTGCTGATCGATCAGGCGCCGATGATGGGCTACACCTGCCCGCACTGGGTGCTCGTCCATGGCCATGGCGGTGGGATCTATTTCGTCAACGACCCCTGGATTGAGCCGGACCGGCTCGAACAGATGATGGACGTTGTCGACCTGCCCGTGATGGCGGCGGAGCTCGACCGGATGGCCTGGTACGGCAATCCGGCCTACCGGGCGGCGGTGCTGGTTGGGCCGGGTCCCGGGGTCTAGGCTCCCAGCGGATACGGCATATATCCAACAAAGCCGGCAATCTTCCAGCTGCCTTCGACCTTCCTGCAGAAATACAGTGTCTGCCATTTGAGCCGGTCGACGCTGCCATCGGCCTTGGCGATGGAACCGTCGAACTTCTTGTGCAGCACGGCGCGGTCGCCGTCGACATCGATGTCGCGCAGATTGGTGACGCGAAAAATCGCTTCGCGCAGCGGCTCGGCGAATTCGGTCGCCGCCGTTTCCTTGGCCTGGCGCAGCCACTCGTCGCGATAGATTTCCAGCCGTGGGAATTGCAGCCGCCAGGCGTCGGCATTGGCGAGAAAATGCGCATGCATGCCGAAGAAGCTTTCGGCGACGAAATCGTTCTCGACCATCGACCAGTCCTGGCCGATGAAAGCGTCGATGTCGCGCCGCACCAGCATCTCCCACAGCGCGTGGCGGTCGGCGTCGCCTGGTGGAAACGGGTTCTTGTCGAAGGTCATTCTCGGGTTCTCCGCTCTCGCATAGGATATCTCCGTCGCGGCCTGGAAGCCGTCCGGCAGGCGCGCACGATGCAAGCGCTCTTGTAATAAAGCAACGCGGATTTCGAAGAATGTTGCTTTCCAACAAGGGCCCTATCGGGACCGCCCCGATCGCGGTAAATCTGCGCCGAAGCGGGCGCCGCCTTGGCGCCCTGACGCATACTCAGAGGAGGCAATCCCTTGCCCAAACAAACTTTTGGAACATCCCATGTGCCGCTGTCGCCCGCCGTGCGGGCCGGCGACTTTGTCTTTGTCTCGGGCCAGGTTCCGGTCGGCAGCGACGGCATCGTGGTCAAGGGCGGCATTACGGAACAGACCGAACAAGTGCTCGCCAATGTGAAGGCGGCGCTGGCGCTTGCCGGCTGCACATTGGACGATGTGGTGAAGACCACGGTGTGGCTGGAGGACGCGCGCGATTTCGGCGCTTTCAACGCGGTTTACGCCCGGCACTTCCCGAAGAACCCACCGGCCCGCACCACGGTCGAATCGCGGCTGATGATCGACATCAAGATCGAAGTCGAGGCGGTCGCGTACAGGCCGGTCTGACAAGCGATAACGAAGCGGAGGTTTCCCCCATGCAATTCGACCTCCTGCTGAAGGGTGGAAGGCTGATCGATCCGGCGTCCGGCATCGACGCGCCGCGCGATGTCGCCATCGCCAATGGCCGGGTCGCTGCGATCGACGCCGATATTCCCGTGACCAGCGCCGCCAAAATTGTCGACGCGACGGGCTGCATCGTCGCGCCCGGCCTCGTCGACCTGCACAGCCACGTCTATTGGGGCGGCACCTCGCTCGGCGTCGACGCCGACCGGCTGGCGGCCAAGAGCGGCACCACCACCTTCATCGATGCCGGCAGTGCGGGCGCCGGCAATTTCCTCGGCTTCCGCCGCCATGTCATGGAGCGCTCGAAGGTGCGCATCCTGGCCTATGTCAACATTTCCTTTGCCGGCATTTTCGGCTTCTCGCAGACGGTGTCGGTCGGTGAATGCAGCGATCTCAGGCTCTGCGAGCCGCGCGAGGTGGTGGCAGCAGTGCGCGAGCACGCCGATGTCGTCGTCGGCGTGAAAGTCCGCTCCGGCAAGCATGCCGGCGGCACCAGCGGCATCGCGCCGGTCGATCTGGCGCTGGAGGCGGCCGACAAAGCCGGCCTGCCGCTGATGGCGCATATTGACGAGCCGCCGCCCGGCCGTTCCGAAGTGCTGCCGCGCCTGCGCCGGGGCGATATCCTCACCCATTGCTTCCGGCCGTTTCCCAACGCGCCGGTCTTCGCCTCCGGCGCGGTGCGCCCCGACATGCGGCTGGCACGCGAGCGCGGCGTCATCTTCGATCTCGGCCATGGCATGGGTTCGTTCGACTTCGAGGTGGCGCGCGCGATGCTCGCCGAAGGGCTGGCGCCCGATGTGATCTCGAGCGACGTCCACCTCTACTGCGTCGACGGGCCGGCCTTCGACATTCTGGTCTGCATGTCGAAGCTGATCGCGCTCGGCATGCCGCTGGTCGAGGTTTTGCGCGCGGCGACGCAAGGGCCTGCACATGCGATCGCAAGGCCGGACCTCGGCACGCTGGCGGTCGGTACCGTCGGCGATGTCGCCGTGCTCCGCCAGAAGTCCGGCCGTTTCACCTTCGTCGATGCGGTCGGCGCWKCGCTGGTCGCCGAKCAGCGGCTGGTGTCRGAMGGCATYGTCATCGGCGGCACCTGGTGGCCGAACGAGGCGGCGAACGATTTGAGCGAGACGGAGCGTTTCGAAGCGCATGCCGACCATACGCATGTCGAGGTTGCCGCCAGGCATTTCGGGCATCGTCACGATTGAGCGGAGTGCCGGCGTGGTTACGCCGGCCCCATCGCGCTCAAGAACTGCTCGACCCCAGTGGTCGTCAAAAGCTCGACGCGCTCGCGAATCAGGTCATCGCTCCAGTTCCACCACTCCAACGCCTGCAGCCGCTCGACGATTTCGGGCTTGAATCGGTAGCGGATGACGCGGGCCGGGTTGCCGACCGCGACGGCATAGGGTGGAATGTCCCTGGTGACGATGCTGCCGGCGCCGATGACCGCGCCGTTGCCGATGGTGACGCCGCCAAGGATAGTGGTGCGGGCACCGATCCAGACGTCATGGCCGACCGTGATCGGCCCCTTGCCGACTGTGCCGGGCGCATTGCGGATCTTTCCGTTCACAAACTTAATCGGAAAGGTGGTCGCGGTGTCGATGCGGTGCTCGGCCGCGCAGATGAAGAGAACACCCGGGCCAACCGAACAGAACGACCCGATCCGCACCGGCACGTTTTCGTGCGGAACGAAGAACGATTCCTTGGTGAGCCCATAGGTATGGCGACCGATCTCGACGCCAGGCAGTGGCGGCAACGGGTCCTTCTTCAGTCCCAGCTTTATGCGAAGCCCTCTCAGCAGTCCCACCGGCTTCCCTCCCCCGAATGCCAGGCAATACAGGGAGACTACTCACCGCATCTGAAAAGTGCGCAAGTAGTTTCGAGTAGTGGCCCGATTAGCCGTTCCCCCTCGAGGGGGAAAGTACCGGCAGGCCTGTCTTTCGGCTGCGCGTTTGCGGCGCTGGTCGACCCCCACTCCGTCTCGGCTTCGCCGAGCCACCTCTCCCCCGATCGACGGGGTAGAGGAAAGGCGCCAGGCTTTTTTTGCCGTCAACGCTGGTCCAGCAACGCTCCCTTCCTTTCCCTCCGGAGGGGGGAAAGGTGGCGCTGCGAAGCAGCGACGGATTGGGGGAACCACGTGGCAATCAAGCCTCGCGCCGATAAGTCACGCCAGTCACAGAAGATGTGTGCATAACGTAGCGTCGATCGGGGGAGAGGTGGCGAGCGAAGCTCGACGGAGTGGGGGTCGAACCTTATCCGGCGTTGCTGACCGCCCCGTAAACCGGCGTCTCGATACCTTCCATCCGCGCCTTGATCTGTAGCGCCACATATTTGGAGTAAAACCGCGACAGCGCCAGATTGCCGCCGTGGAACCACAGCGCTTCCTGCGCCGTCGGCTTCCACATGTTGCGCAATTCGCCTTGCCAGGGGCCGAGATCGCCCTTGACGCCGGAGCCGAGACCCCAGCACGGACCGACCTTGTCGGCGACCTCGCGSGAGACGAGTGCCGCGACATTCTCGTTCATCGACTGRTAGCCGGTGCAGGCGATGATGGCATCGGCCTCGAGTTCGCTGCCGTCCTCGAACAATATGCCCTTCGCCGTCAGCGACTTGATGGCGACGCCGCTGCGGATGCCGATCTTGCCGTCGATGATCAGGTCGGAAGCACCGACGTCGATGTAGTAGCCGGAGCCGGTGCGGTAGGCTTTCATCAACAGGCCGGTTTCGTCGTCGCCGAAATCTATGGCGAAGCCGGAGGCGCTGAGCCGTTCGTAGAAGGCCGCGTCGCGCGCCCGGATGACGTCGTACAGCGCGCGCTGGCCCTTGGGCACCAGCGCGAACGGTGTCGAGGCGACGATCATGTCGGCCTTTTCGGTGGTGATGCCGCGCGCCAGCGCGTTCTCCGAAAAGATCTCGAAGCCGACTTCCATCAGCGTGCTGGACTTGACCACGGTCGTCGGCGAACGCTGGATCATGGTGACGTCAGCGCCGCTTTCCCAGAGATCGACGCAGACGTCATGACCCGAGCTTGCCGCACCGATGACGGCCACCTTCTTGCCGCGGAATTTGTCGCCGCTGGCATATTGGCTGGAATGCAGCAATTCGCCCTTGAACTGGTCGGCGCCGGCCAGGTCGATCTTTCGCGGCGGGCCATAGGCACCGGTGGCGAAGACGATGTGTTTCGGCTTCAGCGTGATCTGCCGGCCGACGCGGTCGACCACCACGGTCCATTCCTTMTCGGCTTCATCATAGGAAGCGCTGAGGCATTTGGTGGCGACCCAGTAGTTGAGCTCCATGACGCGCGTGTACATTTCCAGCCAGTCGCCCATCTTGTCCTTCGGCGTGAAGATGGGCCAGTTTTCCGGAAACGGGATGTAGGGCAGATGGTCGTACCAGACCGGGTCGTGCAGCACGAGCGTGCGGTAGCGGTTGCGCCAGGAATCGCCCGGCCTTGCGTTCTTCTCGATGACGATGGTCGGCACGCCGAGCTGTCTGAGCCGCGCGCCGAGCATGATGCCGCCCTGGCCGCCGCCGATGACCAGGCAATAGGGCTGCTCCGAGGCGCCGAGGTCACGCGTCTCGCGCGCCCGCGCTTCCGACCAGGTCTCGCGTTCGGGGTCGGCCTTGTGGCGCACGCCGAGCGGCCGTTCCGCCCCCTTGCGCTCCTCGAACCCCTTAAGGTCGGCCATCGCCGTGAACAATGTCCGGCAACGGCCATCGCGCAGGCGCATGATGCCTTGGCCCGAGGCCACGGCGGTTTCGAATGTGAACCAGGCCTCGATGGTGCCTTCGTCCACGGTTGCTTCGCCGGTGAGTTGCCATGCCGTTGGCCTGGTCGTCGCCAGCGTCGACTTGAGCATGGCGGCGATGGCCTCGCGGCCTTCCATCGTGGTGACGTTCCAGGTGAAAGTCAGCAGATCGCGCCAGTAGCAATCGTCGACGAACAGGTTGCTTGCCGCGGCGACGTCGCCGGATGCGAGTGCCTGCGCCAGGGATTCGAGCCATGCGGCTGCCTGTTTCGTCGGTGCGATCTCGAGCATTCTTTCCCTCTTTCTTCAGGTTGGCATCGCGCGGTCCTTCCTTCTCTCCTTGTGGGAGAAGGTGGCCKSGCGAAGCKAGGTCGGATGAGGGGTGCTCCAGCTTGGCGCCGACGGCGATCCTTCGCGCACCCCTCAACCGTCTCGGCGCTGCGCGCCGATCCACCTTCTCCCACAAGGGGAGAAGGGAGAACCGCGCCCTAATCCCCGAGCGGCTCCATCTCCTTGCCGGTGCGGTGGATCTGGGCGTTGTATTTGATGCGGCGCACGGTCTCGCGCGCCGAGCCGTCGAGCTTGTAGGCGGAGGCCACCGCCAACAGGTCGATCGCCGCCAGGAAGGCATAGCGTGACGCCGTCGGCTTCAGCGTGTCGGGATATTCCGGCACCGCCACCGTCAGGCGGACATCGCAGGCACGGGCGAGATCGGTGTCGGGCGCGGTCACGGCTATCGCGTTGGCGCGGTAGTGTTTTGCGAGCTCGACGGCCTCGATCACTTCGCGTGTGCGCCCGGTCGCCGAAATGGCGATCACCAGGTCGCCGGGCTTCAAGGTCGAGGCGGTCATGCGCATCAGATAGGGGTCGCACTGGGCGCTTACGGATATGCCGTAGCGAAACAGTCGGTACTGGGTTTCCTGCGCCAGCGCCGAGGAACTGCCGCCGAGGCCGAAGACGGTCACCTGCCGCGCCTTGGCGATCAACTCGGCGGCCTTCTGCAACTCACCCGGATCAATCTGCCGTTCGGCCTCCTGCAAGGCCCGGCGGGCCTCGCCGAACACGGCGTTCCAGAACGGCATGCCATTGTCGTTGCTGACGGCCGGCGACTTGGCCAGATAGAGCGCGCCGACGACGAGGCTTTGCGCCAGCTTCAGCTTGAAGTCGCGCACGCCCTCGCAGCCAATGGCGCGGCAGAACCGGGTCACCGTCGGCTCGCTCACTCCGGCGCGTTCGGCAATCGCCGCATTGGAGGCGTCGACGGCGTATTTGACATCGTCGAGCACGACATCGGCGACGCGGCGTTCGGCCGGGCTCAATTCCGCGTAGGAATCCTTGACCAGCGAGATGATGTCGGGAATGCGCCTGAGGTCGCGTCCCTCCGGATCGTGGCTTGCAACAGGTTCTTCCTGGCTGTCAGCTTCGGTCATGAAGTCGGTCTCCCCTGCCCTTTTGACCTGACCTCTTATCATGGTTGCACGCTGTCGTTCCATGCGTCGGGTCACGCTGCAACCGCTGCGTGCCGCGAGGGTATGTCCGCCTCTCTTTCCAGAGTATGTAGGAAAGCAACACGCATTTCAAGGCAGAGAAAACATCATAAAAACAATGCAGTAATCCTAATCTGGGATTTTGATGGTAAGGGTACCACCGCGAGCGCTTGACAGCAAAGTAGGATAGTTACAGACTGATTTCTGGCAGTCTGATGACCTACTGGATCATCACGCAATCTCCGAGGGGCGGATGAACGCGGGCGAGATAACACCGCCGAAGCTTGG
>NZ_JBFUGJ010000183.1:0-11800 GCF_056402975.1 Mesorhizobium sp. P3_A9
CACCGCCATCATGACGATGAACACGGCGAGCGTGCCGAGCGAGGCGCGGTTGTCGAGGACGAAGCCGCGCAGCCAATGGTCGGATGGGTGTTTCCACTCTTTGCGGGCGGATCCGCCATGCGCGCCGAGAGGGCTTTGGAGATCGGGTTCCATGGTCTTGCTCATTGCGCTCGCTGCTCCGCTTCGCCGGCCTCGTGCAACCCAGGCAATCCGCCGGGGTGCGCGACGTCTTCCATGAAATTGATCAGCTCCTCCGCCGACTTGACCTGGCTCCGGTCGGCAGTCAGCGCCACCTTGCCACGGTCGAGCACCACGAAGCGGTCGGCGATATCGAAGACGTGATGGATGTTGTGGCCGATGAACAGGATCGAGCGTCCGCCCGCCCGCACCTGGCGCACGAAATGGAAGACCTTGGCGGTCTCGGTCAGCGACAGTGCCGTCGTCGGCTCGTCGAGGATGATCAGCTCGGCCTGCTTGTAGATGGCGCGCGCGATCGCCACGCCCTGGCGCTCGCCGCCGGAGAGCTGGCCGACGATCGAATGCGGCGTGAACACCTTTGAGGTGAAGCCGATCTCGCGCATCAGCCGGCTCGCCTCCTCGATCTCCTTGTTGACCTTCAGCCAGCCCATGAAGCCGGTCAGCTCACGGCCCATGAAGATGTTGCGCACGATGGTCTGCTGCACGGCGAGCGCCCGGTCCTGGAACACCGTCTCGATGCCGGCGTCGCGCGACCGCGCCGCGCTCCAGCCGGTCACCGGCTTGTCGCGCACGAGGATCTCGCCGCTGGTCGGCCTGACGACGCCGGACAGGATCTTGATCAGCGTCGACTTGCCGGCGCCATTGTCGCCGATCAGGCCGACCACTTCGCCGCGGTCGACGCTGAGATTGACGCCGCCCAGCGCATAGACCTGACCATAGGATTTCTTGATATCGCGCAGTTCGATGATGCGTTCGGCCATCGGATCCTCGCTTGTCATTGTCGCTTGCCGGACATCTTCGCCGGCGGTCCTGCCGGCCGGGCTCGACCCGGCCGGCAGCCTTGGGAGGTCAGCGCAGCGCCTGCTTGGCGAGCTCTGAGACGATCTCATAATTCTGCGGTGTGACGAAGCCCGCGCCTGTGTCGACATTCAGCGGCGCGAGACCCAGCACCACTTGCTGGCAGAGGCTGAGGATCGGCAGATAGCCCTGCAGGAATGGCTGCTGGTCGGCCGTCAACTGCACCCAGCCGCCCTTGAAGCCCTCGACGATCTGCGGGCTGGTGTCGAAGCCGAAGTTGAAGACATCGCCGGGCTTCCTCCCCGCGGCCTGCATGTAGGTCGGCACATTGCCGAGCATCTGCCCGCCGGGATAGCCGACCGCCTTGACGGTGGGATTGTTGAGCAGTGCCGCGGTGATCACCGGGATGGCCAGATTCGGATCGGCTGCCCACTCGGGTACAGAATTGATTTGTACGACATCGACGCCGGCCTCTTTCAATGCGGCCACCGTCCCGCGCTCGCGCGCGCCCCGGCTCTCATTGTCGAACGGGCCGATCATGATCGCCTTGTCGCCGGATTTCAGCCCGGCCAGTTTGAACGCCTCGGCGCCGAGCGCGCGGCCGTGCTGCTCCTGCTGCGCGCCGACATAGCCGCCGCCGAACGCCGCCGTCACCTTCGGCACCGGCACGTTCTGGTACATCATCTTGATGCCGTCCTTATGCGCCTGCTCGGCCAGCGGCATGATCGCGTCGTCGCCGGGATGGCCCATCATGGCGATACCGCCGGGCTTGACGGCGACCGCCTCGCGCAATTGCTGCACCATCTTTTCGACGTCCCAGCCGGAGAAGATGTAGTCGACCTTCGGCCCGAGATCGGCCGCCGCCTGCTTGGCGCCATTATAGACGATGGTGCCGAAAGCGTCGCCCTCGGCGCCGCCGACGAAGAACCTGATGTGGACATCCTTGCACCACTGCGCGTCGAGCGCCTGTGCCGGCAAGGTCGAGATGGCGGCGCAGAGCGCAGTGGCGGCGGCCACGACGGTCGWGCGCAGAAGTGTCGTTCTGATCGCGATGCTCATGCACTTGTCCTCCCATTGTTCCCTCGTCAGCCGAGGGGCTTTTGACGATTGCTTCGGCAGTAGCACTTGACGGCCGGCTCCTCCCGCTAGCCGCTTCTCACATCAAATTTGGCCTCACGTCGGATTTGGCAGGTAGCTGGCACCTCCCCGGCATTGCTTGAGATACTCCAGCCCCCGCACCTGCCCCGTGATTTCGAGGTCACCGCGATAGACCGGGTCGTGCCAACCCTCGATGTCGATGGCGCCCTTGTATCCAGCCAACCGCAATTCGCTGATCACCCGCGTCCAGTCGCTGTCGCCGAAACCCGGCGTGCGCATCTGCACGAAGGGCAGCCGGCCGAACACGCCGTGTTCGCGGATGACATCCCAGCGCACGGTGGCGTCCTTGCCATGGACATGAAAGATGCGCGGCGCCCATTTGCGGATCTGCGGCATCGGGTCGATCAGATAGACGAGCTGATGGCAGGGCTCCCATTCGAGACCCAGATTGTCGTCGGGCAATTCATTGAACATCAGCTCCCAGGCGTCCGGATTGTGGGCGATGTTCCAGTCGCCGGTGGCCCAGTTGCCGTCCATGGCGCAGTTCTCGAAGGCGATGCGCACGCCCTTGTCGGCGGCGCGCTTGGCCAGCGGGCCCCACACTTCGCGGAAGCGCGGCAGGCTGTCGGTCAGCGTCTTGCCGCGCAGGCGCCCGGTGAAGCCGCTGACCATCGAAGTGCCGAACAGATGCGCATTGTCGATGGCCGCTTCCCAAGCCGCAAGCACGCCGCGATCGACCTCGCCACCCTCCAGCGGATTGCCGAACACGCCTAGGGAAGACACGATGACATCGGCATCGCCGATCGCCTCGCGGATCTGGCCGGCCAGCCGTGGCAGGTCCTTGCCACCCAGCGTCTGCCAGAAGAAGGGCTGGATGCTCTCGAAGCCGAGCGGCAGGATTTGTTTGATGTATGCGGCCGGGTCGTCGAGATTGGCCCGCACCATGGTGCCGATCCTGATGTCGAGAAGCGGGTTTGGCATCATTTTTCTTCCTGTGCAGTGATCGCCACGCGGCGTCCGGTCTCGGCGCTCTCGATGGCACCGAAAACCATGGCCAGGCTCTTGATGTTGTCGGCGCCGCGCGTCTCCGGCTCGGTGCCGGTCTCGATGGCGTGCATGAAATCCCGGATGATGCCGAGATGGCCACCGATGCGATCGGCGGGATCGAGCGGCGGCACGTCGATCGCTTGAGTCTTGTCGATCAGGCCATCGCGGCCCGGCGCCACCACTTCTGCCTTCAGGCCGTCATGGCCGTCCCAAATGAGGCTGCCGCGCTCGGCGACGATGCGCCAGCTGCCTTCCCAGCTGGTGCGAAAACCGTCGGCGCACCAGGAGCCGGCATAGGTGAATGTCTTGCCGCCGCCGAGATCGAAGACGGCGCTGGCCGATGAACCCTGCCGGTACCAGGAATTGGCCGGCTCCCATTCCTGGCAATAGACGCCGGCCGGCTCACCACCGACCATGTAGCGGGCGGCGTCAAAAGTGTGGATCGCCATGTCGAGCAGCAGCACATGCGCCATCTCCTCGCGAAAGCCGCCGAAATGCGGCGCGACGAAGAAGTCGGCATGGATCGAGGTCGCCGCGCCAATGGCACCGGAGTCGAGAAACCGCCGGATGCGCCTGACATTGGCGACATAGCGGCGGTTCTGCACGACGGCATGGATACGCCTAGCCTGGCGGGCTGCCTCGATGATGGCACGGGCATTCTCAGGACTGTCGGCCAGCGGCTTCTCGGTCAGGAGATGGCAATTGTGGGCAAAGGCGGAGAGCGCCACCTCGCGGCGGGCGGCGGGAACCACGACATCGAACACCGCGTCGGGCCTGGTCTGGTCGAGCACGGCGTCGAGGCTGGTGCCGATGACGGCACTGGTGAGGTTGTATTCGGCCGCCCTCGCCTTCGCCCGCTCGGTGTCGAGGTCGACAAGGCCGACAATGGCAAGCCCGTCGATCTGCCTCGCGGCATCAAGCCACTGCCTGCTCATCGCTCCGCAGCCGACGAGGACGACATTCATCATCCGGCATTCCTCCCGTCCGGTCCCTCCAGACCGAATGTCACGGCATTCACGGCATCACCGTAAACGTTTTTCCGTAAACGTTTACGAGAACACACCCGATAGCGTAGAATGTCAATCGGCTGCCTGCGAAAATCATCCCGAAGCCTTGGCCTGAGCGGCAGCCGGTGCTAGCCAAGGGTCGGGGGAGAACTATCCTTGGCGTCCAGCATCCACGACCTTGCGCGTCACCTGAACATTTCGATCGGCACCGTGTCGCGGGCGCTGAATGGCCGCGCAGACGTCAATGCCGACACCCGCCAGCGCGTGCTCGACGCCGCCAAAAAGCTCAACTATTCGCCGAACCAATCCGGCCGCAGCCTGCGCCAGGGCGCCACGCGTTCGATCGCCTTCATGCTGCAGCCGCATCCCGGCGACCAGCAATATGGCGAACCGTTCTTCATCCCGTTCCTGACCGGTCTGCAGGCGCGGCTCGCCGACTATGACCTGGATCTGATGGTCGTCATGGGTGAGCCCGGCCAATATCAGCAGGAGAGGCTGCGCCGTGTGGTTGAGACGCGCCGAGCCGACGCGGTTGTGTTGGCCAACACACGGCGGGAAGACGATCGGATCGATTATCTCAGCAAGGCCGGCTTTCCTTTTGCAACGCTTGGCCGAAGTCAATCCGGCGGCGACACCTATCCTTCGCTCGATATCGATTTCGAGAGGGCGGGTGATGAAGCCGTCGACCGGCTGGTCGCGCGCGGCCATCGCCGCATCGCTGCCATCCGCCCTTCGCATGATCTCAACTTCGGCTACCTGTTCCTGGACGGCTATCGCAAGGCGCTGGAGCGGCACGGCATTGAAGTCGACCCCGGCCTGATCGCCGACGGCTTCATCAACGAGGCCGGCGGCTATCAGGTGACGGCGGACGTAATGCTCTCCAAGGATCGGCCCACCGCCATCATCTTCAACAACGACGCCATGGCGCTCGGCGGCTGCAAGGCGCTGGCCGAGATGGGCATCCGGCCCGGCCATGATATTGCAGTGATCGTCATCGTCGACACGCCGCTCTGCCGCTATTTCTCCCCGGCGCTGACCGCTTTCCGCCCGGCGCTGGAGCCGATGGGCCGGCGGCTGGCCGAAATGCTGCTGGCCTTGCTACCGGCCTTCGCCGGCCCCGAAGGCCCGCGCATCATCCGCGAAGTCTGGCCGCTGGAACTGATCGCGCGCGACAGCGATTGATGAGAGAGCCGGCTAAGGCGCTCAATCCACCTTCTTCTCGCCCCGCTCGCCGGCCTTGACGATGTCGCCCGTCGTGAACAGGATTTCCTTCAATTCCGCACGCCAGTCCTTCTTCTGGCGCAGCAGAAATTCCAGGTCCATGCCGAAATGCTTGAACTCCTCGCCCTGCGCGTTCTTCATGATCGCGCGCGCTTGCGGGTCCTTTTCCACCGAGATGCGCTGTTCGTACCAGCCGATGGCTTCCGCCTCCTCGATCAGCGAGGTGATCATGCGGGCAAAGGTCCGCACCTTCTGCGACAGTTCTTCAGGCGGTTCGTGATATTGGTCGAAACCCATGTCGTCCTCCGGTGGTTCATTCCCATGAATGCCTGGGAATGCCGCCGGTTCCGCATCATCGCTGCAATTCCGCCAATGCCCGCTCCAGCGGCGCTGGCGAAATCTGGATCGGGCCGGAGAACGGCACATCCATGTCGAGGATCAGGTAGATCGCCCCGGCGATCAATACGGCCGACACCATGAAGGTTGCGGCAGTGATCGCATTCTTCGGTGCCCTGAACCCGAAACTGGCAAAGATCAGCGCCAGCCATGTCACCAGCATCGCGATCAGCGGCCAGGGGATAGCGCCCTCCGACTGCTCGACCAGGGTCCAGCGCAGTTCCAACACTTTCTGCAGGCGTTGGCGTCCATCCTGCAGGAGGGAACCACGTACAGCGTCGGGCGGCGTCAGCGCATTCAGCCGTGAGCCGATCTCCGTCAGCAGATGTTCGGACAGCTGGTTGGCGGCGATAGTCGTTTCGCTGTTTTGTGACGAGGTGGTAACCACCCGCTGGACATAGGCGACCAGCGGCTGGCGCACCGCGTCGGTTTCCGGGCCATACAGGCGCAATGTCCTGTCGAGCAGGATCAGTTCCGTCGCATAGGCGTGCACATTGTGATCGATCGATTCGAAGGTGTTCTTGGCCGAATTGATCATCAGGCCGAGCATCAGCGAGGTCATGACCCCGAACAGATTGGCGGCGAGCCGCACCACATTGTTCGTGTCGTCATCACGATGTCTGGCCGGCAATCTCGGCCAGATCGCCATGCTGGCGAACGCCGACGCCGCCAGGCACAGGAAGATCACCATTGCGATGAAAGCTTCGAGCATCGCTCATCTCTGCACGGGACGCGCCAATTGCCAATGGCAAGGCAGCGTGCCTACAGCGAAAGTACGGGCGTACTCGCTGCTGCAATGCGATATGGCAGCTCCTTGCCGGGCCGAAAGGCGGCGCGGTAATGTCCTGCTGTCCGTCATGGCAGCTTGAGCAGCAAGGAGGCCGGCATTTCTGGAAGATCATCCTTGCCGCTCCTTGGGCCGCTCCTCGGGCGCCGGCCACTGCTGCCGGCCCTGCTTGTGCTGCTGGCGGCGGCGATCTTCCTTGCCGATACGATCACCAATCTGGAGATCGCGGTAGCGGTCTTCTATGTCGCAGTTGTCCTGATCGCGGTCCGCTATATCGACCGTCGCGGCGTGGCCATGGTGGCGGCGGCCTGCATGACGCTCACCGTGCTGAGTTTTTTCCTGACGCGGGCCGGCTCGATGCCTGCCGGATTGATCAACTGTGCCATCAGCCTGGTGGCGATCGCCGTCACCGCCTATCTGGCGCTGCGCACCGCCGCCGCCGAGGCGTCCGCCCGCGAGGCGCAGGCGCAGCTCGCCCACATTACGCGGGTGACGATGCTGGGCGAATTGACGGCCTCGATCGCCCATGAGCTCAACCAGCCGCTGGCGGCGATCGTGCTGAACGGCAACGCCGCCCGGCGCTGGCTGGCGGGCGGCAATCGCGATGAGGCCGGCAAGGCGGCCGAGCGCATCGTCAGGGATGCCGAACGCGCAAGCGAGCTGATCAAGCGGCTGCGCGGCCTGACCAGGAAAGCCGCCGGCAAGGCGGTCTGGATCGACGTCAACAAGACGGTCGTGGAAACGTTGCCCCTGGTCCAGAACGAGGCCAGCCGGAACCACGCCGCCTTGCGGACCGAACTGGCCAACGGCCTTCCCCAGATCCAGGTCGACCCGGTGCAGATCCAGCAGGTCATTCTCAACCTGATCCTCAATGCCCTGGAGGCGGTGAAGGATGAGAGCGTGCATGACGTAACGGTGCAGACCAGCCTCGGCAAACCGGGTGAAGTCGTGATTGCCGTCCGCGATTCCGGCCGTGGCCTGGACGGCGTGCAACTGGACCAGCTTTTCGATGCCTTCTACACCACCAAGCCGGACGGTATGGGCATGGGGCTTGCCATCAGCCGCTCGATCGTCGAGAGCCATGGCGGACGCATCTGGGCGGAGCCGGCAGTGCCGCACGGCGCCGCCTTCCGCTTCTCGCTGCCGGCCGGCAGGACAGGGTCGCGCGGATCAGACCGGTGAAGCCAATGAACGAGCCAGAACAGATCGTTTTCGTCATCGACGACGATCCCGCCATGCGCGAAGCGCTCGACAGCCTGCTGCGCTCGGTCGGGCTTGAGGTGCGTTGCTTCGGTTCGGTTGCCGAATTCCTTGGCGCACCGAGGCCTGACATCCCCTCTTGCCTGGTGCTCGACGTGCGCCTGCCCGGCAAGAGCGGCATGGATTTCCACAAGGAGCTCGCTCATTCTGATGCCCCGCTGCCGGTGATCATCATGACCGGCCATGGCGACATCGCCATGTCGGTGCAAGCGATGAAGACAGGCGCCGTCGATTTCCTGCCAAAACCGTTCCGCGAACAGGACCTGCTCGATGCCATCGCGGCTGCCCTCGACAAGGACCGGCAGCGGCGGACGCAATCGGCCGAACTCGCCATCCTGCACGAACGACTGGCAACGCTGAGCGAAGGCGAACGCAGTGTCGTGGCACTGGTGGTGCAAGGACGGCTCAACAAGCAGATCGCCGGCGACCTCGGCGTCAGCGAGATAACCGTCAAGGTCCGGCGCGCCCGAGCCATGCGCAAGATGCAGGCCGGGTCGTTGGCTGAGCTGATAAAAATGGCCGGAAAGCTCGGAATCTGACCGCTTCAAGGCAGAGAATAAATCTATATTTTTCAATGCATTGCCGGTGAATCCCTTGCCGCGTGGCCGGCCTCCTTATGCCTTGGTATCAGGCCATATACTTAAGATTCCGGTGCCCGCGTTGACACCTCGCGAGCAGCGGGCGTAAGGCGGCTTGGCTTCGGATGACCGAAGCATCAACTCGAGATCGAACAGGTTATGGACAGCTATCCCAGTCGCTGTCCGGATCAAGCCCCAGGCACGGTCCGGACACTGGCCCCGTCAACAGATTTGGTTTCCGGCATGTGGCGCCGGTCGGGCCTCGGCAGGGCATAACCCGCCTTCGGCTCGCCTTGCTGTCCCGCCGGACCGCAAGAGGTGAGCCATGAACACCAACATCATCCCCTTCCGCACGCGCTCCGCTTCAACCGCACGACCGTCCGTTGCAACAACGCGCGGCCTGGCGGGCAAAGCCGGCTTCACCATGCCGCCGACCCGGCTCGTCTGCGTCTGGCGACGCGGCCCAGTGAGTGGCCGCCTGGAATGCCGCTGGAAGCAGGAGCAAAAACCCGTTTCCGAAGAGGGCGTCAGTCGTCGAACRGCCCTGCCACGGCGCGCTGCCTGAGCCCCTCTTCGACCCGGCCCAAATCTCCGCACTGACGGCCGAGCCCTGGCGCCCGGCGCGACCGCCTCCCGGTCGCAGCCTTCCGCATGCCCGCAATCACCCTCTCTCAAGCCAAACTGCAATTGGCCCATCACGAGGCTCGCCATGATCTTCCTGCCCCACAACCGCAATTCCCTCGGCCAGGCCGCGGCCCTCGCCCGCGCACGCATCGCGCCCAACATCTACGACACCATCGCCTTCGCCATGCTGGTCACCTTGCTGGTGCTTCYGGCGCATGGCGCCGCCGGCATGCGCGCGCCGACGACGCTGCTCACCACCTCGCCGGTCACGCTCGATCTCGCCAATTTGCCGGAATACGCGCTGCGCACCACGCTGCGCATGTTCGCGGCCATCATCGTGTCGCTGATCTTCACCTTCACGGTGGCGACGCTGGCCGCTAAGAGCCGGCGCGCCGAAATGGTGATCATTCCCGCGCTCGACATCCTGCAGTCGGTGCCGGTGCTTGGTTTCCTGACCTTCACCGTGACCTTCTTCATGGGCCTGTTTCCCGGCAGCCAGCTCGGCGCCGAGTGTGCCGCGATCTTCGCCATCTTCACCAGCCAGGCCTGGAACATGGCGTTCTCGTTCTACCAGTCGCTGCGCACGGTGCCGGGTGATCTCGACGAGGTCAGCCGTGGCTTCGGTCTCTCGGCCTGGCAAAGGTTCTGGCGGCTCGAGGCGCCGTTCGCGGCACCCGGCCTGGTCTGGAACACCATGATGTCGATGTCCGGCGGCTGGTTCTTCGTCGTCGCCTCCGAGGCCATCACCGTCGGCAACACCACCGTGCAGCTGCCCGGCATCGGCTCCTGGCTGGCTCTGGCCATCGATCGTCAGGATTTCAGGGCCGTCGCCTGGGCCGTGCTGGCGATGGGCGTGCTCATCCTGCTCTACGACCAGCTGCTGTTCCGGCCCATCGTTGCCTGGGCCGACAAGTTCCGTTTCGAGCAGACCGCCGGCCAGGAAAAGCCCCGCTCCTGGGTCTACGACATGCTGCGCCGGGCCCGGCTGCTGCAGACCGTGGGGTTGCCGATCGCCTGGCTGTGGCAGCGCGCCATGCTGCTTCGCCTGGGCAAGCGGGCCATGCCGGCAGCGTCCACCGCCGCATCGCGCCGGCTATCGCGGTCGCTCGACATCGTCTGGCTGGGCCTGGTGCTGCTTGTGGTGCTCTGGGGCGTCGTCGAGACGGTGCTCTATCTCAGGCAGACCCTTGGCTTGAACGATGTCGTCGAAGCCTTCGAGGGCGGCCTTCTCACCTTGCTGCGCGTGATCGTGCTGATCGCGGTCGCCAGCGTGATCTGGGTGCCGATCGGCGTCTGGATCGGACTGCGGCCGGCGGTCGCCGAACGGGTTCAGCCGCTGGCGCAGTTCCTTGCCGCCTTCCCCGCCAACGTGCTGTTTCCGTTCGCGGTGATCGCCATCGTTGCCACCGGCGCCAGCCCCAGCATCTGGCTGTCGCCGCTGATGGTGCTCGGCACGCAATGGTACATCCTGTTCAATGTCATCGCCGGCGCCAGCGCCTTCCCTTCCGATCTCAAGGAGGCAGCCAAGGTCTTCAAGATACGGTCCTGGTCGTGGTGGAAGAACGTCATGCTGCCGGGGATTTTCCCCTACTACATCACCGGCGCGCTGACCGCCTCCGGCGGTTCGTGGAACGCCTCGATCGTCGCTGAACTGGCAAGCTGGGGCAACACCAGGCTCGAGGCCTTCGGCCTCGGCTCCTACATCGCCAAGGCGACCGAAGCTGGCGATTTCCCGCGCGTCATTCTCGGCATCGCCGTGATGTCGCTCTTCGTCACCCTCTTCAACCGCACCCTCTGGCGCCCGCTCTACGTCTTTGCCGAACGCCGCATGCGGCTCGACTGACCCCGTCCTTTCAGGAGACTGATCATGAACCAAGCTGTCATCACCAACACCCTTCCGCTCGTCGAAGTCCATGGCGTCTGCCAGACCTATGACAAGGGAAGTGCTGGCAAGCTCGTCGTCCTCGACCAGGTCGGCCTGACGCTCGTCTCTGGCGAGATCGTCGGCCTGCTCGGCCGCTCCGGATCCGGCAAGTCCACCTTGCTGCGCTCCATCGCTGGCCTGATCCGGCCGAGCGAAGGCGCCATCGCCTTCGAAGGCAAGGCCGTCTCCGGCACGCCGGACGGCATCGCCATGGTCTTCCAGAGCTTTGCGCTGTTTCCCTGGCTGACCGTGCTGCAGAATGTCGAGCTCGGACTCGAAGCACAGGGCGTCTTGCCGGCGGAGCGCCGCAAGCGCGCACTGTCGGCCATCGACCTGATCGGCCTCGACGGCTTCGAGAACGCCTATCCCAAGGAGCTGTCCGGCGGCATGCGGCAGCGCGTTGGGCTCGCCCGCGCCCTGGTGGTGCATCCCAAAGTGCTGCTGATGGACGAGCCGTTCTCGGCGCTCGACGTATTGACGGCCGAGACGCTGCGCACCGACCTGCTCGACCTCTGGTCGGAAGGCCGCATGCCGATAGAGTCGATCCTGATGGTGACGCACAACATCGAGGAAGCGGTGCTGATGTGCGACCGCGTGCTGATCTTTTCGTCCAATCCGGGCCGCGTCGTCGCCGAACTCAGGATCGATCTGCCGCAGCCGCGCAACCGGCTGGACCCGGCCTTCCGGGCGCTGGTCGAGGATATCTACGCCCGCATGACCGCCAGGAAGGAGCCGGGCACCCCTGCCCGCGACGGCGTCTTCCCGGGTTCGGGCATCGCCATGGTGCTGCCGCGCGTTTCGACCAACCTGCTCGCCGGCCTGATCGAGGCCGTCGCCGCCCCGCCTTACAACGGGCATGCCG
>NZ_JBFUGJ010000184.1:0-11784 GCF_056402975.1 Mesorhizobium sp. P3_A9
GTACATCCGCTTTGGGCAATGGACCGCCGCTGCTACCACCTGCGTTGCCGGCTGTCTGCGGAGCCAGCCCTTGCGGCCATGGAATGTCCTTGTACCGGGACAGGCCCGTGGCTTTCGAAAATGCAAGAAATTGTAGCCCCGGCGAAGATTCAGAGTCGAACTCTATGATCTCGCGCTGGAAATCCTCTGTACCCTTCGCCTTCGCAACAGATGGAAGCGCGAAAGTTGTCTCTGGCGGTGGATCACGGAGCGGATCGAACCCAAGATTTCTCTGAACCCAAGAACGGTCAGCGATCATGACATTTATCCCCTCTTGGAATAAGGGGACATCTACGAAGAAAAATGACAAATCACAAGCAAGTGATCACCTCTCAAGGATCATTAAGAGGCATCAATATTTTCTTGTAAATGATGATTATTCCCATCCTACGCCTACAAGAACAGATCACTGCAGGCATCTGGCTACTATAGAAGTAAATAGCGTTTCGCTGTAGCGTATTATTCTGAATGGCAGGAGGGGAGGTTTCCATGGCCAAGAACGTCACACCAACTACGGCTCCGACAGGAAGAAAGAGCAGTGGCCTCGGGTGGGTAAGGGATCTTCCGGATCCAAGAGACCAACTATACAGCGCCCCGCTCAGCCAATTGAAGGCGATTCCAGAAACAGTAGACCTCAAGCCTGAGTTTCCGGTCTATGACCAAGGCCGCATTGGATCCTGTACTGCCAACGCGCTGGCCGGTGCAGTGCAGTTCGACAGGCTGAAGAACAACCAAGCGCCCGATTTCGTGCCGTCGCGCCTCTTTATCTACTACAATGAACGCAAGATCGAAGGTCATGTGGCGAGTGACTCAGGGGCGCAGATCAGAGATGGAATAAAAAGCCTGCAAAAACAGGGAGTCTGTCCGGAAATTGAATGGCCCTATGACGACACGCCAGCCACCTACGACGGCGGGCCGTTTCCCAAGAATTCCAAGCCGGCGACGCAGCCCAAGAAGATTTGTTACGATGACGCCGGCAAATATGTCATCACCAGCTATCAACGGCTGACCCCGACTCTCAATCAGCTCAGAGGTTGCCTCGCGGCAGGATTTCCGTTTGTCTTCGGATTCACGGTATTTGACAGCTGGTATTCTCAAAATCCCAGACCGGCCACCATTTCCCTGCCCAGTGCAAATGACAGCGTCGTCGGTGGCCATGCCGTGATGTGTGTCGGATATGACAACGCAACCAGCCTTTTCAAAATCCGGAATTCCTGGGGATCCAGTGTCGGCAAGAAGGGTTACTTCTTCATGCCATACGCTTATCTGACCGATGGAAGCATGGCTTCGGATTTCTGGGTAATCAACGCTGTGAAGGCCTAGTTATCCGTCACATCGACGCTACCCATTTACCTCAGCGAGATAACGGGGCCGACGCCGTGTCGGCCTCGGCACCCCTTATCGGTACCCCTGGGCGGGTTCGCCAAGCCCCGACCCAGCGTCAACAGGCTGTCACCGGCCTGTCATGACCCTGCGCTACCCGCTTGCGMCAAAGCAAATGGGGAATCACTTTGTCATGACGGACGTTTCCGCAGATCTGGTTTTTCGCCGCGGCAAGGAAGTTGGAAAAGCCGTCTACCAGAACCGCGCGCTTTCGAAAGCCGGCATTTCCGAGCGGCTGTTCGCCTTCCTGTTTTCCGGCCTCGTCTATCCGCAGATATGGGAAGACCCCGATGTCGACATGGAGGCGATGCAGCTTGGCCAGGGCCATCGCGTCGTCACCATCGCGTCGGGCGGCTGCAACATCCTGGCCTACCTCACCCGCTCGCCGGCACGGATCGACGCCGTCGACCTCAACGCCGCGCACATCGCGCTGAACCGCATGAAGCTGGAGGCGGTGCGCCGCCTGCCCTCGCAGGGCGACCTGTTCCGCTTCTTCGGCGCCGCCGACACCAGCCATAATTCGCAAGCCTACGACCGTTTCATAGCGCCGCATCTCGATCCCGTCAGCCGCCATTATTGGGAGCACCGCAACTGGCGCGGTCGCCGGCGCATCGGTGTTTTCGACCGCAATTTCTACCAGACCGGCCTGCTTGGCCTGTTCATCGCCATGGGCCATCGCACGGCCAAATTCTTCGGCGTCAATCCGGCGCGCATGATGGAAGCCAAAAACATCAGCGAGCAGCGCCGCTTCTTCAACGAGGAGCTGGCGCCGGTCTTCGACAAGCCGCTGCTGAAATGGGCGACGTCGCGCAAGGCTTCGCTGTTCGGCCTCGGCATCCCGCCGGCGCAGTATGATTCGCTGATCACCTCCGGCGACGGCACCATGGCCAGCGTGCTGAAGGCCCGGCTGGAAAAGCTCGCCTGCGATTTTCCCCTGGAAAACAATTACTTCGCCTGGCAGGCCTTTGCCCGCCGCTATCCAAATCCCGGCGAGGCCGCCCTGCCCGCCTATCTGGAAAAGCAGAATTACGACACCATCCGCGGCAATATCGACCGCGTTGCCATCCACCATGCCAATCTGATCGAATTCCTCGCCGGCAAGGATGCCGGCACCGTCGACCGCTTCATCCTGCTCGATGCCCAGGACTGGATGACCGACGACCAGCTCAATGCGCTGTGGTCGGAAATCAGCCGCACCGCTTCGGTCGGTGCCCGCGTTATCTTCCGCACCGCCGCTGAGCCCAGCCTGCTGCCGGGCCGCGTCTCGACCTCGCTGCTCGACCAGTGGGATTATCAGGACGAGGCCTCGCGCGAATTCTCGGCCCGCGACCGTTCCGCCATCTATGGCGGTTTCCACCTCTATGTGAAGCGCCCCGCATGAGCACGACGGAGTTGCCGGCCAGCCACGCCGAACTGATGGACGGCGTCTACCGCTGGCAGCGCCATATCTACGACCTGACCCGCAAATACTATCTTCTCGGCCGCGACCGGCTCATCGATGGGCTGGGGGTGCCGGCCGGCGGCACCGTTCTGGAACTCGGCTGCGGCACCGGCCGCAACATCATCCTCGCCGCCCACCGCTATCCCGATGCCCGCTTCTTCGGCCTCGATATCTCGGCCGAAATGCTGGAGACGGCCGGCAAGGCGATCGACCGCGAAGGCCTGTCCAGCCGCGTCACGCTGGCAAGGGGCGACGCCACCGATTTCGACGCCAAGGCTCTCTACGGCATCGAACGGTTCGACCGCGTCTTCGTCTCCTATTCGCTGTCGATGATCCCCGGTTGGGAAAAGACGGTGTCGGCAGCATTGGCGGCACTTTCCCCCAACGGCTCGCTGCATGTCGTCGATTTCGGCCAGCAGGAAGGTTTGCCGGGCTGGTTCCGGACCTTGCTGCGCGGCTGGCTTAGAAAATTCCACGTCTCGCCGCGTGAATTCTTGCGCGAGGTCCTTGAATCGGAATCCCGACGAACCGGCGCAACCTTCCGTTTCCGTACGCTTTATCGCGGCTATGCATGGTTAGCGGTGATCGGCGGGCCTCTCAATGCGTCGTGAGTTGTTTCAGGCGTGCATCCACGAGACGTAGAAGTTCCTGCATTAGCTCTTCGCAGTCGTTAAATCCTTCCCGCTTCCATTGAGTGTTTCGCGCATAGCTTGCCGCGGCGTCCCGAAATTCGCTTAACTCATGTTGGGTCAATGCGCCCAGATCGGCATGATTATAGCGATTGTCGAAGCTCTCCTTGAGTTTGGTTAGGTAAGCTCTCTCGCCGGTCGTGCTGATCGCGTACTCGATAATCGAATAGATTATTCGTCGGCCGCCTCCCCATACAGGCAGATCATCGCCGACACTTAGAACACCCAACCTTGATCTCCCCTCGGTAAGTTATTTGAGCGCCTTCACCAGCGCGCCCACCATCGTCTGCGGCCGGTAGCCGAGCTTGGCCGGGGTCAGCCCGAGCCGCACCACCACCAATTGCTCCGACGGAATGATGGTGACCGTCTGCCCGTCATGCCCTTCCATCCAGTAGGTATCCTTGGGCAGGCCGGCGGCGACACCGGCGCCCGGGTTGTCCTCATCGCCCGGCGCCTCGATCCACAACTGGCCCTTGCCATAGACTTTCGAGGCGGGCGCCGGCTCGCGCATCCAGTCGACGAAGCCGGCCGGCAGGACCTGGTTGCCGTTCCAGACCCCGCCTTGCAGCAGGAACTGGCCGAAGCGGGCCCAGTCATGCGCTGTGGCGTAGAGATAGGATGAGCCGACGAAGGTGCCTTGCTCGTCGGTTTCGAGCACCGCGCTATGCATGCCGAGCGGCTCGAACAGCGCATTGCGCGGCCATGTCAGCGCCTTGGCCTTGTCACCGATCGCATCCTGCCACAGCCGCGACAGCATCACCGCCGTGCCGCTCGAATAGGAAAACACCTTGCCGACTTCGCCGGTCAGCGGCTTTGATTCGGCAAAGCCCGCCATGTCCGGTTCTAGATAGAGCATGCGCGTGACATCGGCGACGTCGCCATAATCCTCGTTGAACTCCAGCCCGCTCGACATCGCCATCATGTCGGCAAGGCTGATGGCGGCGCGGCCGTCGGCCTTCCACGGCGCGAACAGGCCCTTGTTGTCGACGGCCATCTTGCCGTCCTTAACCAGCGTGCCGATGATGGCGGCGTTCACTGTCTTGGTCATTGACCAACCGAGCAGCGGCGTCTTGGCGGAAAAGCCGTCGCCGTAGCGTTCGGCGACGACACGGCCGTTCTTGACCACCACCACGGCACGCATGCCGGTGCCGGTCAGCGCCGCGTCATCGAGCAGTTTGGCAATCACCGGATCCTGTGACGCGTCGACCCGCTCACCTTCCGGCCACAGCGTATCCTGGCTGGTCGCCGACGGCTCGGCATGGACCGCCGTGCGCCGTGCCTTGCCGACATCGCCGTCGGGAACCGAGGCGCAACCCAGCCCGTCGCGGGAAACCGCCTCGCTCTTGCCGAGGAAGCCAAGCAGGCCGGCGGAGACGGTGCCTCGGTTCTTGTCGACCGAGACCCGCATCAGCCGCAGCAGCGGGTGTCCGGGCGCCTGCACATCCACTGCAAGAACCTCATTGGGGTCGCGCCCGGCAATGAAGACGTTCGAGCAGACGATCTTGGCCGAATAGCCGGAACCGACGCGGATCAATTCCGGTGGCGCGATGTAAAGCCAGGCAAACAGCGCGGCGACCGCCAGCACGATCAGGCCAAGCAGCCATTTGACGATCTTGACGATGATCCGCATCTGCTTCTTCCCAGGCTTTCGCCCGACCCTTATGTCATCGAATTGCCGCCATTGCTTCCGCAAATCAGGGCTCCTGTCGAGCGCCATCAACGGATTATCAACCATGATCGGCCATCACAGGATGCATGTCGCCCAAAAGTGTTCAGCGGTTTTGGGACAACGACATGCACAAAAATAGCTATGCTGAGCGATGCGTGGGGCGATCGTTCGGAGGGGGCCAGACCGGCCATCAGTTCACAGACCCATCAGCGACCGGCTGATTCCGGCTTGGAAGTTGTGATGCGCCGTCTTGCGGCTCTTTTCATGCTGACGCTGCTTGGCGCCTGCTCGACCGTCGACGATCTGTCGCCGCTGTCACCATCCGCCTCCAGCAGCCCGACGGTKGCSGTGMGMGCSCCGCGCTTCGCCGATTCCAAACCGCATGAATGGGACAGCGGCGCGCCCTGGAACTATGCGGTTCACGGCACCGACGTCTCCAAGTACCAGACCTCGGTCGACTGGCCGACGGCCAAGGCAAGCGGCATTTCCTTCGCCTTCATCAAGGCCACCGAAGGTGGTGACCGCTTCGACGAGTATTTCAGCGAGCACTGGGCGCGCACGAAAGCCGCCGGCGTTCCGCGCGCGGCCTATCATTTCTTCTATTTCTGCACTCCTGCCGCCCAGCAGGCGCGCTGGTTCATCCAGAATGTCCCCGTCGACCGCTCGGCGATGCCGCCGGTCCTCGACATGGAATGGAACCCGCAATCGCCGACCTGCAGGCTGCGTCCCGACGCCGCCACGGTGCGCGCGGAGATGAGCACCTTCCTCGAGATCGTCGAGCGGCATTACGGCAAGAAGCCGATCATCTACACCTCGGTCGACTTCTTCGACGACAATGAGCTGTCGAGTTTCCGCGGCTATCCTTACTGGCTGCGCTCCGTCGCCGGCCATCCGCGCGAGAAGTATGGCAGCCACCCCTTCACCTTCTGGCAGTACACCGGAACCGGCATCGTTCCCGGCATGACGGGCAAGTCCGACATCAATGTCTTCAACGGCAGCGAAGCTGCCTGGAATAAGTGGCTGCGGCAGAACACCCGTTGACACCGGGCCTGCCGCCTGCTTTTCGACACAGCCAGCGGTAAAAAGTGCAACCGCCGGCAATTCAGGTCGTTGGGCTGCCAGCCAAGCACGACAATGCCCTCTTCGTTTCGAAAGGAAGCTGATGCGACTGCGTTCCCAAGCCCTCGCGGCGCTATTCCTGTGCGCCACGGCCTTGCCGGCGATGGCGCAGCAATGCGGCGGCGACTTCGAAACCTGGAAGCAGGGTGTGGCGGCGGAAGCCAAGGCGGCCGGTGTCGGTCCTGTCGGCCTCGCAGCGCTGGAGGCGGCCAACTTTGATGAGAGGGCGCTGGCCCGCGACCGCGCTCAGGGCGTCTTCACCCAGACCTTCGTCGAATTTTCCAACCGCATGATCTCGGCCTACCGGCTGAAGCAAGGTGCGGCGAACATGAAGAAATACGCCGATATCTTCGCCCGCGCCGACCAGCAGTTCGGCGTCCAGGCGCCTGTCATCACCGCCTTCTGGGCGCTGGAGACGGATTTCGGCGCCGTGCAGGGCGATTTCCACACGCTGAGCGCGCTGGTGACGCTTTCGCATGATTGCCGCCGCCCACAGCTGTTCCGCCAGCAGTTGGTGCCGCTTCTCGAACTGATCGACCACGGCGTGCTGCCGGCCGACGTCGAGGGCGCCTGGGCCGGCGAGATCGGCCAGACGCAGATCCTGCCTTCCGATTATCTGACGCACGGCGTCGATGGCGATGGCGACGGCAAGGTCGACCTGCGCAAAAGCGTGCCGGACGTGATCATGACCACGGCCAGCAAGGTGCTGTCGCGCGGCTGGAAGCGCGACGAGCCCTGGATCCAGGAAGTGCGTGTGCCCGACGAGATGCCRTGGGACCAGACCGGSCGCACCAACAARYTGCCGCTGWCSCAGTGGGCRCAGTGGGGCGTCACCAATCCCGACGGCWCRCCGCTKRTCGACAASGGYCTSAAGGCCGGCCTGGCRCTGCCCATGGGCCGCAARGGTCCGGCCTTCCTCACCTACGACAATTTCGACGTCTATCTCGAATGGAACCAGTCCTTCACCTACGCGCTGACCGCGGCTAACCTCGCCGCACGCCTCGCCGGCGCGCCGCCGCTTGATCCGCGCACCCCGGAACAAGGTCTCAACAACGAGCAGATGAAGGCGCTGCAGACCAAGCTCGAAGCCCGAGGCTACGACGTCGGCACGGTCGACGGCATTCTGGGCACCAACACCCGCGAAGCGATCCGCAAGGAGCAGATGCGGCTGGGCCTGCCGGTGGACGGCTGGCCGACGCCGGAGCTGTTGGGGAAATTGTAGCGAGTAGCGAGTAGCGAGTAGCGAGTAGCGAAGAAGATAATTCCCTATTCGCTACTGGCTATTCCCTATTCGCTAATCCGCCATCGTCTCCAAGCTGGCAAATCCCTGCGGCGCGTCGCCCTCATCGAAGGGCGTCGTCACTTCAACGAACGTATCGGGATAGAACCCATTGAAGCGGGTCCGGAGCGACAGCGAATAGGCGCCGATATGGCCGATCTCGATCCAGTCGCCAGTGTCGACGGTTTCCGGCAGCCAGAATGGCCTGGACAGGATGTCGACGGAATCGCAGGTCGCGCCGCAGACTTTGAACGGCACGATTTTGCTCTCATCGCCATTGCGGGTTCTGATCGCCGGATCGGGAATAAAACGCGCCGGCAGCGTGATCTTGCCGGTCCATGAATCCGACAGCGACGCCCAGATGCCGTCATTGATGTAGAGCCGCTTGCCCTTGCGCAGCAGCACGCGCACGATCAGTGACAGGCAGCGCGCCACGATCACCCTGCCCGGCTCGGCCACCAAGGGTATCTGGTCGAACTGGTATTCCTTCAGGTCGCCGGAAAGCCGCGACATGATCTGGCCAAGCGACGGCATCTCGATCTGCTTGCGGTTGGGATCGTGGCCGTATTCGGCCGGGAAACCGCCGCCGACATCGAGCCCGGCAATATCGAAGGTCAACCGGTTGCGCACCCAGTCGGCCGAGGCCAGCGCCCGCTCATAGGTGTCGGGGTCCTCGATCTGGCTGCCGACATGAAAGCAGAGCCCGACCTTGTATCCGGTGCGGTTCAGCCGCTCGGCGAGTTCGACCGCATAGGCCGGCCCGGCGCCGAACTTCTTCGACAGCTCGTAGGCGGCGTGGCCCTTGGTCTGCACCCGCACGAACACACTGATCGTGCCCGGGTCGATGTCGAGCGCCCGCACCACCCTGGTCACTTTGGTGATCTCATCCTCATGGTCGAGCGAGATGACGCGAATGCCGTATTTCTCCAGCGCCAGCTTGATATCGGACTGCGCCTTGACCGGATGCATGTAGAGCATCTCGGCATCGGGCGAGACGGCGCGCACGGCGGCGAACTCGCCGGGCGAAGCGACATCGAAGGCGGTGACGCCGGCCTCGACCAGCGCCTTCAGCACGATCTGCTCGCCATTGGTCTTGACCGCATAGGCGGTCTTGCCGGGGAACATGCCCATGAACTGCCTGGCATCCGCCATCAGCACCTGCGGGCGGAAGCAATAGACCGGATCGTCCGGGCGAAGCGCCAGTGCCGCCTCGCGGGCATTTTCGAATCGCTGCATGGACGAATCCTTGACCTGAGCTGCGCACAATTAATCCAAGCTAGCGGCTAATGAAAACAATTCTGTGTCTCGTGTGCCTGACGCAACGGCGCTAGCTCTTTGGCAGCAGTGTTTGCCATCGATCAGGTTTCGGGTGGCCCTTGTCGCGGGACCGGATATGCCCTGTACCCAATCGGCTGACATTCGGGCCGGCATGTCGGCCCATCGGGGGGAGGACGCTTCACATGGCAATTGCCGCGACATCAACACAACGCGGACCGATGACGCTCACCGATTGGGGACAGCTGCTGCTGCTCGGCGCCATCTGGGGCGGTTCGTTCTTCTTCGCCCGCATCGCGGTGGCCGAGCTTCACCCGCTGGTGCTGGTGCTGTTTCGCGTTACCATCGCCGCGATCGCGCTGCAGCTCTATCTGGCCATTCGCGGCCCATCCTTCCGCCTCGCCTTTCCGCACGCCGGCCTGTTCTTCCTGCTGGCCTTCACCAACAATGTCGTGCCCTTCTCGCTGATCTTCGCCGGCCAGACTGAGCTTGGCGCCGGTGTCGCCTCGGTGCTCAACGCGACGACACCGTTCTGGACGCTGACCCTCGCCAATGCGCTGACATCGGATGAGAAGCTGTCCTGGAACAAGTTGGCCGGCATAGCGCTCGGCGTCGCCGGCACGGCTGTCATGATCGGTCCCGGCCTGCTCGCCGGGCTCGGCGGCCCGGCCTGGGCCAAGTTCGCGCTGATCGGCGCGTCGCTGTCCTATGGCATCGCGCTGATGGTCGCCCGCCGCTTCAAGGGCGTGCCCTCGCCGGTCCTCGCCACGGGGCAGCTGACCGCTTCGACCATCATCATGATTCCGGTCGTGCTGCTGGCGCACGGCCCCGCCGGCCTGTTCTCGGCCTCGCCGCCGGTCTGGGCCGCGGTGCTGGCACTGGCGCTGTTGTCCACCGCCTTTGCCTATATCCTCTATTTCAACCTCGTCGCCTCGGCCGGCGCCACCAACGCCTCGCTGGTCACGCTGATCGTGCCGGCCAGCGCCATGCTGCTCGGTTTCCTGTTCCTCGGCGAGCGGCTGGAACTGTTCGAGATCGGTGGCGTGGTGCTGATCGCGCTGGGCTTGGTCACCATCGACGGACGGCTGTTTGGCCGACGGTAGGGCGCCTTAACTGAATCCCCGCAGTGGCGCGAAAGTCGAAGTCGACTTTCGCGGTGGTAGCGCTGCCATGACACAGGAACGACACGCCCTCGCCACAATTTATTCACAGGCCTGAAGCGAGTTTTTGCCGAAGAGTTTCAACGGCTAACGGCAAAAGCCGGGTCGCAATTTTCACATTCACGTCGCAATGCAGCACATTTTCCGCTTGCCTGTGGCACAAATGAACCTAGACTCCTAGGCATAGCTCTTTAAGAGGAGGCTATGTCATGGGACTTACGAGGCCGATCAACGCATTGATGATTTGTGCTGCGTTTGCTTTCATCGGCGCCCTCATTATGGGCGTCCTTCCCTGAACCCGCCAAGACGGGGAAGACCAGCACCAAATAGTCTAACCAATTCGAAAGGCCGGGTTTTTACCCGGCCTTTTGCTTGTCTGGCTGAACCTTATGCCGCAGCTGAACCCGCTACTTCGGCCTCGTGTGAGCGGATGCCGATCATGTGGCAGATCGCAAAGACGAGGTCGGCGCGGTTCATCGTGTAGAAGTGGAAATCGCCCACTCCGCGCTCGACCAGGTCGAGCACCTGTTCGGCGGCGACGGCCGATGCCACCAGCGCATGCGTCTGCGGGTCGTTCTGCAGGCCGTCGAAGCGCTCGGCCAGCCATGCTGGCACCAGCGCGCCGCAGCGTGCCGAGAAATTGGCGACCTGGGTGAAATTGTGCACCGGCAGGATGCCGGGAACGATCGGGATGTAGATGCCGGCGCGGCGCGCGCGCTCGACATAGCGCTCGTAGAGATCATTGTCGAAGAAGAACTGGGTGATCGCCCGCGTCGCGCCATTGTCGACCTTGCGCTTCAGCATGTCGATRTCGGTGGCRAAGTCMGGGCTYTCSGGATGCTTTTCCGGATAGGCSGARACCGAAATGTCGAAATCGCCGGCATCCCTGAGCGCGCCAACCAGCTCGGCGCCATTGGCATAGCCGTCCGGATGCGGCCGGTAGGCGGTGCCGACGCCCGCGGCCGGATCGCCGCGCAGGGCGACGAACCGCTTCACGCCCATATCGACGAATTCCTGGATCACCGCATCGACCTGATGGCGGGCAGCATCGACGCAGGTCATGTGCGCGGCCGGCGTCAGGCTGGTCTCCTTCAGGATGCGGCTGATGGTACGCGCCGTGCGCTCACGCGTCGAACCGCCGGCGCCATAGGTSACCGAGACGAATTTCGGCTTMAGCGGCTCCAGCCGSGTGACSGTGTCCCASAGCCKSGCYTCCATCTCGTCGKTCTTSGGCGGGAAGAAYTCGAASGAWACCYTRACCTTGTCGCCAATGTCGGGRCGGCGGGAAAAGCGGAACTGGTTCATCAGGCGATTTCCCCTATCGAGTTCACTTTGGTCTGCTCATTGGCTGGATCGGCGATCAGCAGGCGCCGGTCGCGGCCAAGCCAGAGTTTTACCGTCAGCCTTGCCTCGTTGCCGCCACGCGGCTCGAATTCCTGGGCATCCTCGAGATCGAGGCCGGCCTCGGCAAACCATTCGCCGATCTGCCGGTCGGAAAAGCCGAGGCGCATATGGGCATGCTCGTCGCGCAGGAATTCCAGCGTGTGTGGCGCAAAGTCGACGATGACCAGCCGGCCCGCCGGGCGCAAAAGCCGCGCCGCCTCGTGGATGGCGCGGGCCGGATCATCGAGATAGTGCAGCACCTGGTGGATGGTGACGAGATCGAAGGCATCGCGCTCGACCGGCGGCGAAAAGATGTCGCCCTGCCGGACCTGCGCATTGGAAACGCC
>NZ_JBFUGJ010000185.1:0-11757 GCF_056402975.1 Mesorhizobium sp. P3_A9
GGCCTCGACGCCGCGCTGGCGYGCCAGCTTGCGRTAGCGGCCCTGCYTGACCCAGGTCGCCAGGCTGCCGACGATCATGCCGATGGCGAGCGCCAGGAACAGGAAGATGAACAGCGGCAACGTCAGCGTCAGCTTCGGATTGCCGGGATTGAACGGGTCCAGCGTGAAGGCGACGAGTTCGCGGTTGGCGACGGCCAAGGCAATCAGAATGATCGCCAGGGGCACGAAGACCACGATGAGCATGAAACGATTGAGCATTATGTTTTCCGTCGGAAGCTGGCGCTGAAGGCGCGCCTACTTGCCGCCGTTCAGCCTTTCGCGCAGTTCCTTACCGGTCTTGAAGAACGGCACCCATTTCTCCTCGACCTCGACGGATTCGCCGGTGCGCGGGTTGCGGCCGGTGCGGGCGGGGCGGTTTTTCACCGAAAAAGCACCGAAGCCGCGCAGCTCGACCCGGTTGCCTTCAGCAAGGGCGTCGGTGATCTCGTCGAAGATCGCGCCGACAATGTTTTCGACGTCGCGCAGGAAAAGATGCGGATTGCGCGTGGCAATAATCTGCACAAGTTCGGACTTGATCATCAGACGGGTCCCCGTGAAAGCAGTGCGGTCGAAATTATGAGGATGATTTTATTGGCTTTTTAGCTGTCCCAAACCGCGCTCAAGGGTGCCAGACGGAAACGAGGCCGTCAAGAAACAAGCGGTCGGCGCCAAGTTCGTGGATGACATCGCTGCTGGAGTCCGGCAGGCCGAGTGCGCTGCCGGCCATTTTCACCATGGCTTTTGACCACAGGAAGCTGCTGCGCCGGTCCGTGTCCTTCCATTCGACCACCTTGAGCTTGGCATCGACACCCTTGGTSGCSAGCCAGTCGAYCGCCTCGGTCTCGCCGCCGACGGCRTCGATCAGSCSGTTGGCGACRCCCTGSCGGCCGGTGAAGATCGACCCGTCGGCRAGCGCSAGTGCCTGTTCGTGGGTCATCTTGCGGCGTTCGGCGACGATGCCGACGAACCAGTCGTAGCTGTCGAGGATAAGCTTGCGGACCATGGCGCGCTCGTCGTCATTGGTCGGCTTGAAGGGAGAGGGCGAGGCCTTGAGCGGCGAGGATTTCACCTCCTCCAGCTTGACGCCGAGCTTGTCCATCAGGCCGCTGACGTCAGGATACTGGATCAGCACGCCGATCGAGCCGACAATCGAGGTCTTGCGGGCGACAATGTGGTCGGCGGCACTGGCGATCATATAGCCCGCCGATGCGGCGAGCGTGCCGACTTCGGCCACGACCGGCTTGTCGGCGGCCACCTTGCGCACTTCCTCGTATATCGATTCACCACCGACAGTGGTGCCGCCGGGTGAATCGATCGCCAGGATCACACCTTTCACCTTCGACGACTTGCGGATGTCCTCCAGCCGCTTGATGAGTTCCTCGTCCTCGGTGATCGTGCCTTCGATCCTGACCTTGGCGATGTGGTCGACGGTCGAGCCGCCGAGATCGTCGCGATAAAACCAGCCCGACAGCGCAATCACCCCGAGGGCGACGATGCCGATGGCCACAACACGCCAGAATGTCAGCTTGCGCCGCAAACGGCGGCGGTCGATCAGGTCGTCGGCTCTCAATGCCATGGTCAGCCTCACAGTCGGCGGGAACGGACGCTTTTAGACCATGATGTCCTCAGCGGGAAGCAGTTCCGTCTTCGATATGGCGCGGCAATCCGCCCAAGGCGATCCTAACGCTGTCAGTTTTGTGACTGGCCTGCGCAAGGGACGCAAGGTAAGGGGGAGAAACGGCGGCGATGAAAAAACGGCGCAGGCACGTCCATTTCTGCTATGAAGTACCGGCTGTTGTGCCGACCTCGTTTTCGTTTGTACAACCACAGTTGTCACATTTTTGCGGTTTTCGTGGGCTTGTGCTTGCTTGAGGGCACTGGCCCCCCACCTATAGGCGGTGCTCCCTGGCGGGCAGGGGTTTAGAAGAAAGCAGTCATGTTAGCGMGATCGAATGAACCGACCAGCCCCGAGATGGAGTTGGGTCCCCCGGCGGATGGCTGGACGCGGGGCGATGCGTTCGACCGCGCCCAGCGTCATTCGCGCCGCGTGCGCGTGCTCAAATTCGCCGTGCCCTTGGCTGCGGCGCTGATCGCCGTCGCCTTCCCGGTCTACTCCTATCTCGCCGCACCCGTCTCCGTCGCGGTGCAGGCGGAAGGCACCGCTTTTTCCAACGGCAAGCTGGTGATGGCCAATCCCAAGCTCAACGGTTTTACCAAGCAGAAGCAGCCCTATTCGATGACAGCCCTGCGGGCGATACAGGATGTCAACACGCAAGGCATAATCGAACTCGAAGGCATAGACGCCAAGGTGCCGGTCGGGCCGGACAATGTCGCTGCGATCAAAGCCTCGCGCGGGACCTACGATCGCGACGGCAACACGATGAAAATGACCAGTGACGTCACGATAACCACGACCGACGGCATGCAAGCCAAGTTCAAATCGGTCTTCCTCGACATGGGCAAAGGCACTATGAAGACGGATGATCCCGTCGATGTCAGCCGTGGCGGGTCGCAGATCACAGCGGATTCCATGTCGGTCCAGGACAATGGCAAGGTCCTGGTGTTCGAGAAACGGGTGCGCGTCAACATCGATCCCGCCGCTCTGAAGGCGGCTCAGGCAAAGGGCGAAGAAGCGAATGTGGCTCAATAGTTCGACACGGCTTGTGGCCGCAACCTCGGCGCTGATCCTGCTGGGGATGGCGCCCTCGCTGGCACAGTCCAGTGCCAGTGGCCAGATGTCCGGACTCAAACTGTCCGGCGACCAGCCGATACAGATCGAAAGCGACAAGCTGGAGGTCCGGCAGGCTGAGAGTCTCGCCGTGTTCACCGGCAACGTCACCGTCGTCCAGGGGCCAACCCTGCTCAAGGCCGGCAAGATGATGGTCTATTACGTCAAGGATCCCAACGCGGCGGCCAAGGGCACCGAAGCGGCGGGCGCCGCGATGACCGGCTCCGCCAACATCGACCACCTCGAAGTCAGCGGCAAGGTCTACATCAAGTCGAACGACCAGGTTGCAACCGGCGACAGCGGCACTTTCGACATGAAGACCCAGGTGCTGGTCCTGTCCGGCAAGGAAGTGGTGATGTCGCAAGGTCCTAATGTGCTCAAGGGCTGCAAGTTGACCGTGCAGATGAAGACCGGCCTCGCAAACGTCGATGGTTGCGGCGGACGCGTCATCATGTCGATGACGCCCCCGCCGAAATCGGATGCGCCGAAATCGGGAGCGACGAACCCCTAATGGCCAGCCTGTCATCGCTGACGGCGCGTCTTCCGGGACGAGCCGCAAGCAAGATTTCGGCTCCGGCCACGATCACCGTCGATAAGGCGAAGTTCAAGGGAACCTTGATCGCCAAGGGCCTGACCAAGAGCTACAAGGGGCGCAAGGTGGTCAGCGGCGTAACCATTGGCGTGCGTGCCGGCGAGGCCGTCGGGCTGCTCGGACCCAACGGCGCGGGCAAGACGACGTGTTTCTACATGGTCACTGGCCTGGTGCCGGTGGATGAAGGCACGATCGAGATCGACGGCTTCGACGTCACCTCGATGCCGATGTACCGCCGTGCGCGCCTCGGCATCGGCTATCTGCCGCAGGAGGCGTCGATCTTCCGCGGCCTCAACGTCGAGCAGAATATCCGCGCCGTGCTCGAAGTGGTCGAAAAGGACCGCAAGGTGCGCGAGCGTAATCTCGACGAACTGCTCGAGGAATTCCACATCAGCCATCTGCGCAAGGCGCCATCCATGTCGCTCTCCGGYGGCGAGCGGCGRCGCCTKGAAATYGCGCGCGCGCTGGCGACKCGCCCGGCCTACATGCTGCTCGACGAGCCGTTTGCCGGCATCGATCCGATCGCTGTCGCCGATATCCAGCARCTKGTGCGCCACCTGACGGCGCGCGGCATCGGCGTCCTCATCACCGACCACAATGTGCGCGAGACGCTCGGGCTGATCGACCGCGCCTACATCATCCATGCCGGCCAGGTGCTGACCCATGGCCGCGCCGACGAAGTGGTGGCGAACCCGGACGTACGGCGGCTCTATCTCGGCGAGGGTTTTACGCTCTGACTCTTTTTCCGCGCAATTCCGGACCGCAACGCGCTTGTCCTGGAATTGCCTTGGGCGTGAAAATTGTTTCCTGACACGATTTTTTGCGCGGAACGGGATGTTTTTCCGCGATTTTGCTCCGGGATAACGCTCCGGTAAGCGGCTTTTGCTAGGCTTTGCCTTGACAAGCAAAAGCCGGGCCAGTTTCTATGGTCGGCCGCGAAATTCATTTCCGGTAAGTCTGCGTATAGAAGGCGTTTGAAACCGAACCATGGCGTTGGCGGCGAAACTACAGCTCCGACAGTCGCAGTCGCTGGTGATGACGCCGCAGCTGATGCAGTCGATTCGGCTGCTGCAGTTCACCCATCTCGAACTCGAGCACTTCATCGACGAGGAGATCGAGCGCAACCCGCTTCTGGAGCGCGCCGAGCCGCAGGACGATGCCGCGAGCGACCAGGCGCAGAAGACCGAGGCCGAGCCGCAAGCGGCCGCCGACGGCGACTGGTTCGAGAACGAGGCGGGATGGAGCGCCGAGGCGATCTCGGAAAAACTCGATACGTCGCTGGAAAACCTGTTTCCCGACGATCCCGGCACCAGCGAGCGGCTCGGACCCGACCTGACGGCGCAATGGAAATCGGCTTCGGGCAATGGCGGTGGCTCCTCGTCCGAGGGGCTTGATGCCGGCGACATGGCGGCGGGCGCCATCACCTTGCGCGACCATGTCGGCGAGCAGGTCGCACTCGCCTTCGCCGATCCCGTGGCGCGGCTGATCGCGGCCGACCTCGCCGACGGGCTCGACGAGACTGGTTATCTACGCGCGGACCTGGCCGAGGTCGCCGCGCGTCTTGGCGCCGACGCTGCCACGGTGGCCAAGGTGCTGGCGGTGTGCCAGGCTTTCGAGCCGGCCGGGCTGTTCGCCCGCGATCTTGCCGAATGTCTTTCGCTGCAGCTTGCCGTGCGCGACCGCCTCGACCCGGCGATGAAGGCCCTGGTCGCCAATCTCGAGCTCCTGGCGCGGCGCGATTTCCAGGCGCTGAAGCGGATCTGCGGCGTCGACGAGGAGGATTTGCTCGACATGCTGGCCGAGATCCGGGCCCTCGATCCGCGCCCGGGCATGGCGTTTTCGGGCGGCGCCAGCGACGCCATCGTTGCCGATGTCGAGGTGCGTGCGGCCAATGACGGCAGCTGGACCGTCGAACTCAACGCCGAAACGCTGCCGCGTGTGCTGGTCGACCATATCTATTTCGCCCAGGTCTCGCCGCACGCGAAGAACCAGGCGGAAAAGGATTTCCTGGCCGAGTGCCTGCAAAACGCCAACTGGCTGACGCGCAGCCTCGACCAGCGGGCAAAGACCATCCTCAAAGTGGCCTCGGAAATCGTGCGGCAGCAGGATGCGTTCCTGGTCCATGGCGTGCGCCAGCTGAAGCCGCTGAATTTGCGCACGGTGGCCGACGCCATCGGCATGCACGAATCGACCGTCAGCCGCGTCACCGCCAACAAATACATGCTGACCCCGCGCGGCGTGTTCGAACTGCGCTATTTCTTCACCGCTTCGATCGCCGCGTCGGGCGGTGGCGACGCGCATTCCTCGGAAGCTGTGCGGGATCGCATCAAGCAGCTGATCGACGAGGAGAAACCCGTCGACGTGCTGTCCGACGACGCGATCGTCGACATGCTCAAGGAGAGCGGCGTCGATATTGCGCGGCGCACGGTTGCCAAGTACCGGGAGGGCATGAATATTCCGTCTTCCGTCCAGCGCCGGCGCGAGAAGCGGGCGCTGGCCAGCGCCGGCCGCTAGAGCAATTCCAGGAAAAGTGTGGTTTTCCGTGCGGAATTGCGTCAAGACAAAGAGATGGAGCGGTTCGGCGTTTTCCGTGAAACGATGAACTGCTCCACGAGCTTGCGATTTTCCACAGCTTTCGAGCTTCATTGACAAGCCGTGGGGAAGTGGCTAGAAGCCCGCCCGCATGAGACGGGCCCGATGCCCGCTAGCGGATGGTCCGTCACGACAATGGCCTCGGGACGGTCAAAAGGGCGGCTTGTGATCAACCGGAAAGTTCGGATTTAAATCGGCGCGAGTGACGCCGCAAAGCTTGTGCGCACGGATCACGAGTATAAACTCAGGCCAATTTGAAGCCTGAGCAAGGAAGGTCAGTTTTCAGATGAATCTGCGCATATCGGGAAAACACATGGATATCGGCGATGCGTTCCGCACACGCATCAACGATCGTGTCGGCGAAGCGATCGGCAAATATTTCGATCGCGGCTTTGCGGGACACGTCACCGTCATCAAATCGGGTTCGCGCTATCAGGCGGATTGCATGATCCGACTGGATTCCGGCGCCTCGCTGCAGGCMACCGGCGATGCCCAGGATCCGACGCTTGCCTTCGAGGCCGCGGCCGATCGGCTGGAGACCCGGCTTCGGCGCTACAAGCGCCGTCTCAAATCCCACAATTCGGGCAATGGCAATGGTGAGTTGACCGACATCGCCTATACGGTGATGGCGCCGCTTGCCGATGATGACGAGGAGATCCCGGAGGATTTCGCGCCGGCCATCGTCGCCGAATCGACCATGACGCTGAAGACCATGTCGGTGGCATCGGCGGTCATCGAACTCGATACCAAGGACAGTCCGGTGTTCGTTTTCCGCAACGCCGGAACCGACCATCTCAATATCGTCTATCGCCGGCCCGACGGAAACATTGGCTGGATCGACCCGTCCACGACCAAGGTCGCGCAGGGATAAAAGCCAGCCGCACGAGGGGTGGGGACTGGCGACGGCAGGCGAACAAGGGATTTTCAAGCATGGATCTGAGCGATCTTATCAGCGTTCCGGCGATTTTGCCGGCGTTGAAGGCGAACTCCAAGAAGCAGCTTCTGCAATTGCTGTCCGAACGGGCAGCGGCGATTTCGGGCATTCCGGAGAGGGAAGTGTTCGACACCATCCTGCAGCGTGAGCGGCTGGGCTCGACCGGCGTCGGCAACGGCATCGCCATTCCGCATGGCAAGCTCGCCGGCGTGAAGCGCATCGCCGGKGTTTTYGCCCGGCTGGARACGCCGGTCGATTTCGARKCGCTGGATGACCAGCCKGTCGATCTGGTGTTYCTGCTGYTGGCGCCGGAAGGGGCRGGYGCCGATCAYCTCAAGGCKYTGTCRCGCATCGCGCGSGTGCTGCGCGAYGCCGACACGGTGGCCAAGGTCAGRGGMACGCGCGACGCWACGGCRATCCACGCGCTGYTGTCGGACACGCAGGCCTCGCACGCGGCCTGAAGCCATATTTTGGAATGAGATCGCCAAGGGCCGCCGTGAGCGGCCCTTTTCGTTTCAGCCAATCGATCGCTTAGTGAATAGCGACCGTGGTCAGGTCGTTTTCCATGGCGCCGGCCAGAGCGCGGTCACGCGCATCGGACAGCAGGATCGGCTGGCCATTGGCGGCAAACAGCGCCCACAACTCCATGCCGGGCGCGATCTCACCGAGATTGGGGAAACGGCCGAGCAATTCGTCGCTCGAGACCTTTCTGAGATAAGCGACCGAGCCCTCGCCGAGATGGGCGAATTCGCCATTGGTCATGGTGATCGTTTCAGTTCTGGTCATTTCAAGCCTCCTTGGCGCGAGGACGCCGCCCTTTTCAGGGGGATAGGCCATCCCGCATGAGAGCCATCGGTAAAGATCAGTCTTTCACCGATATGTTTATTTTCCGTACCAGCCGTTCGGACTCCGGCCGATCGAGGTCGATCGACAAAAGGCCGTTTTTCAACTCCGCCGCGATCACCCGCATGCCGTCGGCCAGCACGAAGCAGCGCTGGAACTGGCGCGCGGCGATGCCGCGATGAAGAAATTCGCGCTCGGTATCGTCGGTCTGACGGCCGCGCACGACCAGCTGGTTCTCCTCCGTTGTCACATCGAGGTCGCTTTCGGCGAAACCGGCGACGGCGAGCGTAATGCGCAGCCTTTCGGCCTTGCCGTCAGCACCGCTGAGCCGTTCGATGTTGTAGGGAGGGTAGCTGTCACCGGATTTCGCCAGGCGCTCCAGGGTCTTTTCCATGGCGTCGAAACCAAGGAGAAGCGGGCTGGAGAAAGGCGTCATTCGGCTCATGTTACACTGTCCTCTCAAGAGCGACATAAAGTGGAAAAACCCAGATGGCATTTTTCCCGATGCTCTTGATATGGTCCGCCCCGCGACCAAGTTCAAGCCACCAGAAGACCCGCCCAAAAAGACCAGGCCTTGGACTCACAGGAATAATCGACATGGCGCTTGAAACGACGCGCGGATGCAAAGAGAAGCGCTGGGGTCGGGACCGTTTCCCGGTCGAGCGGTTCGGCAGCTTGCAGCCGGTTCGGCGTCCTTCAGGCGCGCTCTCGATCCGGTGAGCTCACGGCCAGCCAAACAAGGAATTGAAATGCCCCAACCACGCAAGATCATCATCGACACCGATCCCGGCCAGGACGATGCCGTCGCCATTCTGCTGGCGCTCGGCAGCAGCGAGCTGGAGATCGTCGGCATCACCGCCGTTGCCGGCAACGTGCCGCTGAAATTAACCGAAAAGAATGCTCGCAAGATCTGCGAACTGGCCGGCCGGCCGGAAATCAAGGTCTATGCCGGTGCCATCCGCCCCTTGGCACGCACACTGGTCACCGCCGAGGAAGTGCATGGCAAGACCGGCCTCAATGGGCCGCAGCTGCCCGAACCGACGATGAAGCTGCAGGAGCAGTATGCCGTCGACTTCATCGTCGAGACGCTCATGAAGGAAGAGAGCGGCACCATCACGCTCTGCCCGCTCGGGCCTCTGACCAACATCGCGCTGGCGCTGATCCGCGAACCWCGGATCGCGCCGCGCATCAAGGAAATCGTGCTGATGGGCGGCGGCTTCTTCGAGGGCGGCAACGTCACGCCGGCGGCCGAATTCAACATCTATGTCGATCCGCAGGCTGCCGATCTGGTGTTCAAGGCCGGCATTCCGATCGTGATGATGCCGCTCGACGTCACCCACAAGGCGCTGACCACGRCCAAGCGCACGCAGGCTTTTCGTGCGCTCGGCACCAAGGTCGGCATCGCGACCGCCGACATGCTGGAGTTCTTCGAGCGTTACGACGAGGGCAAATACGGCACCGATGGCGGGCCGCTGCACGACCCCTGCGTCATCGCCTATCTCTTGAAGCCGGAGCTGTTCAAGGGCCGCAACTGCAATGTCAGCGTGGAAACCGCCTCGGAACTGACCATGGGCATGACCGTGATCGATTGGTGGGGCGTGACCAAACGTCCGAAGAACGCCATGGTGATGCGCGACATCGACCATGACGGCTTCTTCGCGCTGCTGGTGGAGAGGCTGGCGCGGCTTTAGTTCCTGTTTCTCATACGTGTCACCAGAGCCGATGTGTGCTCTGGACGCCACGCATCGGGTTGCTCAATCGCGAAGGAGACGAAACGTATCGCTGCCGTTCTCACGGTGCTGCCGCTCAATCGAAACGTCCGATCCGGCAGTCCGCGGGGCGTCATCAGGCGAAGATCAACGGGCTGTTTTCCCTGAGGCGGACACCGTAGAGGTAACGGGATCCGCCGGTGAGTTTGGTATCCGGAGACGGAGAGGCGTCGAGGACGGTGGCAACTGTGCCCGTTATGCGATCCCGGCTGACAATCGGGCCGGCCTGCCTTGCCATCAGCGCGGTGACTGCAAGAAAACACAGGCTCAGGACGAGAGCCGAGAGAAATATGCCCCTGAGATTTTCCCTCACGACCAAGGCGACAACGATAAACCTTGAATTGGCATCCACTTTTCGTTGGCTGTGAGCATTCCAAGCTGCTCACGGAGCAATGCTTCAATTGGCAAACCGGTAAGCTATGGAGCCATTGCTTCGGGTAACGCGCTCAATCCTGACTTGTGAGCCGATGGGATGCAGTTCTTTGTCGTCAACAAATACGAACGAGTTATCATTGAGGGACAGCGCGTAGGTGGGCACGTTATTCCTAACCCAGTATACGCTCTTGATCGTCCCATCGAGCGCAACAACCGACCGGGTTGGGCTTGCGTCATTCGTAGACTCGTTCAGCGCCAAGGCAGCCATTATCGCAAAAAGACCAGAAAATAGGACCACGCCAGGCGCGTTCCTTTTCAAACCATCCCTAGTCCAAAAAGCAAACATGAATCCCTCAACACAGATTCATGTGGTGGTGGGAGAACACACTTTCAATCGGCTACCATTCCAGGGCGCAGCAACTCTTTGCGGCGCCGGCCTCGCGGCCGCCTTTACTTCGATCTTGAAAACGCCAGCCACAGGCCGCCGCCAACCAGGAAGCTGCCGCTGATTCTGGACATGAGCTTGATGCGGCTGGCCGACAGCAGGCGCCCGGCGCGGCTGGCGGCCAGAGCGTAGGTCGAATCCGACATGGCGGCGAAGATCATGGCGGTCAGGCCCATGACGACGATCTGCAGCGTGTAATTGCCCTGCGGCGCGATGAACTGCGGAAAGAAGGCCCCGAAGAACACCAGCGTCTTGGGATTGCTCAGCGCCACCAGCAGGCCCTGCAAGAAGAAGCCGCCACGCGGCTTCCTCGCGGTGCCGTCGGCGTTCAGCGTGCCCTTGGAGCGGAACATCTGTACGCCCATCCAGATCAGGTAGGCGGCGCCGATCAGCCGCACCCATTCGAACCAATGGCCCATGCCCGCGATCAGCGTGTTGAGGCCGATGCCGACGATGGCGATCATGATGGCAAGGCCTGCCTGTGTGCCGGCGACATTGGCGAGGCCGGCGCGGGCGCCGTGGCGAATGCTGTTGGCGATGATCAGCGTGACGGTTGGACCGGGCACCAGGATGATGACGATGCAGGCGAGGACGTAAGCGGCGTAGAGTTCGAGCGACATGGTTTTTCCCTTGGAATGCTGTCGATCCAGCAGCCGACAATCAATGCATGGCGACAGGCTCCGCGCAAGCCATACGCGAAGCGTATGGCCGTTACACGCGCCTCAAGCGCCGGCCTGCCAGGGCAGTGTCGCCTCATAGGCGGCAGCCGCCTTCAGCACGGCGAGGTCGCCGCGCGGCCGGCCGATCAGCTGCATGCCCATCGGCCGCCCCTTGTCGTCGAAGCCGACCGGCACATTGACCGCCGGGCAGCCGCCCAGCGTGGCAAAGGCTGAGACCTGCATCCAGCGGTGRTAGCTGTCCATCGGTCGTCCGGCSACYTCGCTTGGCCAGTGYGTGSYGAYWTCGAAGGGRAAGACCTGCGCGGTCGGCAGSGCRATGAGRTCGAAGCGKTCGAASAKCGACAGCAGCGTGCGATGCCAGGAGGTGCGGATGACCGAGGCCGCGCGGATCTGCGGCGCCGTCAGCCGCATGGCGTTCTCCACTTCCCAGATGGCTTCCGGCTTCAGCAGGCCGCGCCTGGAAGGGTCATCGTAGTGGACCTTGAGGGCGCAGCCGCTGCTGGCCTGGCGCAGCGTCACGAAGGCCTGCCACAGCGCTTCGAAATCGAAATCCGGCAGCAAGGGTTCGGCTGGGAAGGATGCATCGGCAAATCGGCTCAGCGCGACCTCGCACAGATCGAGGATGCCGGCTTCGAGCGGCAAATGGCCGCCGAGGTCGCCGAGCCAGGCGACGTGGCCGCCGGTCGACGGCATTGCCAGCCCCTCGAGGAACGAGCCCGGCTTCTCATAGGACAGGGGCGCCTGCGGGTGGTAGCCCGCC
>NZ_JBFUGJ010000186.1:0-11748 GCF_056402975.1 Mesorhizobium sp. P3_A9
GATCTCGCCCTCTTGAACGTCGAGCGAGACCGATTTCAGCGCCATGGTGCCGCCGAAGTGCTTGGTGATGTCGATGAACTCGATGAGCTTGGGTCGCATTTTCTGGCCTCCTCCCAAGCCAAACAATCGGACTGAACTGCGACCAATGTTATCGCTAACATTTTTGCACGTCAAGTCTTGAAAACTGCTCCCCGCGAAGGCTAACGATAGGCCGGTTTCATGGAGGACAAGGCATGTTCGGAGACATAGAGGGCGCAGGCTTCGAGGTTCTCGATGAGCGTTTCGAGAGCTGTTTCGTCGGCCATGTGGCGGTCGAGCGGCTGTGGACGGGCGGGCGCTGGCTGGAGGGCCCGGCATGGTTCGCGGCCGGGCGGTATCTGGTGTTTTCGGACATCCCGAACGACCGCGTCATGCGCTACGACGACACCAATGGCGTGGTCTCGGTGTTCCGCTCGCCGTCCAGCAATGCCAACGGCAACACCGTCGACACCGAGGGGCGGCTGGTGACCTGCGAGCACCGGGCGCGGCGCGTCACCCGCACCGAGCATGACGGGTCAATCACCGTCATCGCCGACAGTTTCGAGGGCAAACGGCTGAATTCGCCCAATGACGTGGTGGTACGATCGGACGGCACGGTGTGGTTTTCCGATCCGCCCTACGGCATCGCGACCGACTATGAGGGCGACCGCGCTGAGCAGGAGATCGAGGGCTGCCACGTCTACCGCGCCGACCCTGCAACGGGCGCGGTGACACGCGTCGTCTCGACGATGGCGAAGCCCAACGGCCTCGCCTTTTCGCCGGACGAGACCATCCTCTATGTCGGTGACACCGGTGTCACACACCAGAAGGACGGACCCAGACACATCCGCAAGTTCGCCGTCGAGGGCGCCTCACTGAAAGAACTCGGCGTCTTCGCCCCCTGCACGGCCGGGCTGTTCGACGGGTTCAGGGTGGATATGTCAGGCCGGGTATGGGCAGGTGCCGGAGACGGCGTCCATTGCTTCGATGCCGACGGCACGCTGATCGGCAAGATCCGCATTCCGGAGACGGTGGCGAACCTGACCTTTGGCGGCCCGAAGCGCAACCGCCTGTTCATCACGGCACGGCAGTCGCTCTATTCGGTCTTCGTCGTGGCGAATGCCGCGGGGCGGGGGTAAACCTGCCTGCCTTGCCAGGCCGGTTGTTCGAACCTCAACTCAGCTCTTGCGGGTGGCGATGAAGGTCGCGGCTTCCTTCAGCAGCGCTGCCTTGTCGCCATAGGGTTCGAGCAGCGCGTGCGCTTGGTCAACGAGGCCGTGAAGCTGGCTGCGCGCCCAGTTCACGCCGTGCAGCGCCACCAGCGTTCCCTTGCCGGCGGCGGCGTCCTTGCCGGTCGCCTTGCCCATCTGGCTGGTGTCGGCGGTCAGGTCGAGCAGGTCGTCGGCAAGCTGGAAGGCAAGGCCGATCGCGGAGCCGAATTCGGCCAGTCTTTCGCGGTCTTCGGCCGAAGCGCCGGCGATGATGGCGCCCGCTTCGCAGGCGAAGCGGATCAGCGCGCCGGTCTTCATCGCCTGCAGCCTTATGATGCCGGACTCGTCGGGCGGTGTCTGTTCGGCTTCGAGGTCGAGCTTCTGGCCGCCGACCATGCCGCCGGCGCCTGCGGCGCGGGCAAGCGCCAGCACCAATGCCGCTCGTCGCTCGGCCGGCAGCACGGTCGCCTCGCCGGCGATGATGTCGAAGGCCAGCGTCAGCAAGGCGTCGCCGGCCAGGATGGCTGTCGCTTCGTCGAATGCCTTGTGCACGGTCGGCTGGCCGCGGCGCAGGTCATCGTCGTCCATCGCCGGCAAATCGTCATGGATCAGCGAATAGCAGTGCACGCATTCAAGTGCGGCCGCGACGCGTAGCGCGGCTTCGCCATCGGCGGAAAACAGGGCAGCACTTTCCATGACCAGGAAGGGACGAAGGCGCTTGCCGCCGTTCAGCACGCCATGCCGCATCGCCGACATCAGCCGCTCGGGTCGCGCGATCTCGCCCGACAGCGGGCGGTCGTCGAGCAACCGCCGCAGCAGCACCTCGACGGCGGCCGCCCGCCTGATGAGCGCCATTTCGAACGCCATTTCGTCGTCATTCGTCATGGCCGGGAGCGGTAGCCGACACTCAGACGTTGCGCAAGAAGGCAAGCGCCATTATGCCGGAGCAGGCAGATATACGGGTTGGGCGGCTTGGCGGAACCGATCGTCGATCATGAAACCGAAGAGCTGGACATGGCGACGAGATCGCGCGGCGTGAACCGCCGCAGTCTCAGGCGCTGGGTCCGGCGCGGCATTGTCGTGGCCGCCGTGCTGGCATTGATCCCGACAGTGCTGACCTTTCTTTACCTGCCGTCCTTCGTGCATCCGGTGTCGACGCTGATGCTGAAGGACCTGGCGACCTTCTCCGGCTATGACCGGCGCTGGGTGTCGATCGACGATGTCGCGCCGGTATTGGCCCATTCGGTCATCATGTCGGAGGATGGGCAGTTCTGCTTCCACCGCGGCGTCGATCTCGGTGAATTGCGCGGCGTCGTCGACGATGCGCTGGCCGGCGAGGCGACGCGCGGTGCCTCGACCATCACCATGCAGACGGTGAAGAACCTTTTTCTCTGGTCGCGCCCACTAGGCACCGTGCGCAAGGTCGTCGAACTGCCGCTGGCGGTCTATTTCGACGCGGTGATGTCGAAACGCCGCATCATGGAAATCTATCTCAACATCGCCGAATGGGGGCCGGGCATCTATGGCATTGAGGCCGCGGCACAGCATCATTTCGGCATTTCGGCAAAACAACTGTCGCGCCGGCAGGCGGCACTGCTTGCCGTCACCTTGCCCAATCCGATCGCCCGCAATCCGGCAAAACCCGGCCCGGGCTTGAGAAGGTTGGCCAATCTGATCGAGCGCAGGGCTGGCCGCTCTGGCGCCTATGTCGGCTGTCTCGAGTAGGTGTGTCGATGTTCAGGTGATGCCGGCCTGCAAACGGTGGATATCTGCGCTTCCCCGTTTCTACTGCGTCGCAGTAGAACTGAGCTCACGTACGAAAAGTACGCTCCGCTCCGGTTCTCGCTATCCATCGCTTTCGGCTTGGCCTGACCTGAACCTCGATACACCCTAACCTAGCCAACTCAAAAAAGTTCGAGGTAGCGCTGGCCAAAACGGCACAGGGCGTGTATAGGCACCCGACTTTCTCAGATTTAGGCCCCGACATGGCCCTTTCACGAGGGCGGGCGGGGCTTTTGACCATGTAGTGGAGCATATCCATGGCCGTTCCGAAACGCAAAACTTCTCCGTCCAAGCGCGGCATGCGCCGCTCGGCCGACGCCCTTAAGGCCCCGACCTATGTCGAGGACAAGAATTCCGGCGAAATGCGCCGCCCGCACCACATCGACCTGAAGACCGGCATGTATCGCGGTCGCCAGGTGCTGACCCCCAAGGAAAGCTGAGACCAGCTTTTCCCAAGGTTTGAGTTATAAAAAAGACCGGCCTCTGGCCGGTCTTTTTGCGTTTGGCGGCCCAATGGCTCGCTGCCGAAACTCGGCCAGTCATCACCGTCTCTCCAAGCCTCTGCCATTGATGCCTGCGGCCTCTGTTTGGCAGTCGACCACGCCGGGCCAAATGCCGAGCCGGAGCCATGTCAGCCGGGTAACCGGCTGACATGGTTGTTGCATCCGGTCTTCGACCGTGTAGGCGGCTTTTTACGAAAAATCTTGACGGCGTGCCCGTGGCGCATTCTACAGAAGGTGCCCCCATATGGAGACGCCAGATGTTCGGTGCCGTCCCGCTTTTGATCGTGCCTTTCATTCTCTACAATCTCGGCCTGCTCGGAATTTTCGGCGGCGGTGACGATCCGTGGGCGAGCGAGATCTTGTCGTTCCGCATGATGTCGGGCGGGGTGTTTTCGATGACGCTCGGCGATCTGATGATCCTGATCGGGCTGATCTTCCTGTTCGCCGAAATGGTGAAGTCAGCGCGCACGACCAGCGCCTCGATCATGGATCATCTCCTGTCGACGCTGGTCTTCGTCGCCTTCCTGGTCGAATTCCTGCTGGTCAAGGGCGCGGCGCACTCGATCTTCTTCACGCTGATGATCATCGCGCTGTTCGATGTGCTGGCCGGGTTCGCCGTGTCGATGCGGTCGGCGAGCCGGGACATCAACGTCAACTAGATCATTTCACCGTTTCACGGAAACGGCGAACTGCTCTAACTCTTTGTTTTGATGCAATTCCGGACGGAAAACCGCACACACTTTTCCTGGAATTGCTCTAGACTAAGGGCTCAGCCCGGATCGGCGGTGAAGCCGGCGGCCTCGATGCCGGCTATAGCCGCCGCCTCGTCATTGTCCGACGTGTCGCCTGATATGCCGACGGCGCCGATGATGGCGCCGGCCTTGTCGCGGATCAGCACGCCGCCGACGACCGGCAGCACGCGTCCGCCCGACACGTCGGAAATGCCGGCGACCAGATGCGGACGCTCCTTGGCTAAGGCCTCCACCTTGCGCGAGCCCATGCCGATGGCCAGCGCGCCATAGGCCTTGCCCGCCGACATTTGCGGGCGCAGGAACGAGGCGCCGTCCTGGCGCTGGAAGGCGACCAGATGGCCGCCGGCGTCGAGCACCGAGACGCCCAACGGCTTGAGCTTGAGATCGGCGCCTTTGGCGAAGGCGGCATCGATGATTTGCCTGGCTTTTTCGAGCGGCAGTGCGGTCATGGCAATCTCCTGTTGAAAGAGGCAATCATCGACGGCAGGCCGGCCGAAGCAATCCCGGTTTCGGTAGAAATTGCTTCTTGTGAAGCGGTGGGATGAAGGGCGGCTGTCTGTATGGCGCCGTCGGGCGGCGACAGGCGAGCTGCTCGGGTTACCGGAGAGCGGCGCGTTATTTCTTCTTGGCGCGGGCAGGCTTCTTGGCGGGCGCTGCCGGCGCGTTGGCGAGGTCGTCGGCTTCCTTGGCGAGGCGGAGCGCCCGCAGCTTGTCGGTCTTGGCCTTGCGGGCGTCGCTCTCTGCGGCATATTCCGCCATTGCCTTCTGGCGGACGGTCGCCGCTTCTTCCTGCTTCTTGAAGCGCAGATCTGCGCGCGCGCGGGCAGCATCCCGAGAGTTCTCAACCAAGACCTTATCCAATCCCGTGAATTGTGGTTTCGCTTGTTCTAGCAGAGCCGGCCTCTCAGCGGGAAAAATAGTTGGTTACGCAGCCGGGCTGGCGCTGAGAGCCTTGCTGGCGACCACGGCTTCATAGGCAGCTCGCAGGGTTGCGCGCACGGACGGGCCGGATGCCGTATCGAGCGGCGTACCCAGATGCTCATGGCGCAACTCGTCCATGAATTTCTCCCACAGTGGCGGTCCGCCCTTTTCCAGAAGCTCGGCGCGGATCGAGAGTTCCTCGCTGGTCGGCAGCCAGACCCGGCCCCAGGCGCCGAGATGGGCCAGGATCGGCACCAGCGTGATGGCCATCTCGGTCAGGCTGTAGATCGCCTTCTGCTTGTGTGAGGGGTCGTCGGCCTTGGTCAGCATGCCCAATTCCATCAGCCGTTTCAGCCGGTCGGCAAGGATGTTGGAGGCAATGCGTTCCATCGATCCGTTGAGCAGTTCGCGGAAATGGCGCCTGCCGCCGAAAATCATGTCGCGCAGGATGATCAGGCTCCAGCGGTCGCCGAACACCTCCAACGACAGGTTGATCGGACAGCCGGACCGGCGATCGAGGCTCATTCGATTCTCTCCACAAAAAACCGGTTGCATTATCGTATCGGTTTTATTATCGTGCAACCGATTGCAAAATGCAATCGGTTAAGGAGGCACTGTGATGACCGCGATTAATCGTCCCGAGATCATATCCGAAGCTTTCGGCGACCCGGCAAATCCCCCGCTGCTGCTGATCATGGGCGCGATGGCCTCGATGCTGTGGTGGCCGGAGGCATTTTGCCGGGAGCTGGCGGATGCCGGCCTGTACGTGATCCGCTACGACAATCGCGACACCGGCCGCTCAACCAAATATCCGCCGGGCAAGCCGCCCTACACATTCGACGACATGGCGGACGATGCGATCGGTGTGCTCGACAGCCATGGCATCGGCAGGGCGCATGTCGCCGGCATGTCGATGGGTGGGATGATCGCGCAACTTGTGGCGCTCAAGCATCCTTCCCGCGTCGCGTCGCTGGCCGTGATCAGCAGTTCACCGGTGGGAATGGACACCTCGCATCTGCCGCAGACGATCGACGCCTATATCGAGCATTCGGCCGAGGGTGGTGATGTCGACTGGTCGGACCGCCGCCAGGTGATCGACTTCATGGTCAGGGATGCCAGGGCGATCGCCAGCACCGCGCACCCGTTCGACGAGGCCGGGATGAGAGCCTTCATCGAACAGGATTACGACCGCTCCGGCGGGTTCCTGAGCGCAACCAATCATTTTTCGCTCAAGGGCGGTGATGACTGGAAGGGCCGCTTGCCAGAGATGGCGGCGCCGCTGCTGGTCATCCACGGCACATCAGATCCGATCTTTCCGGTCGAACACGGCGAGATGCTGGCCGAGACTGTCGCCGGCGCGAAACTTCTTCGCGTCGCAGGCGGCGGCCATGAGTTGCATCCGCAAGACTGGCCGGCGCTGGAAGCAGCCATCGTCGCGCATATCAGGTCCAATTAAGTCTTCGCCGGTAGGCCTTGACGGGCAAGGCTCATCGCAATAGTTAAGGAAATACTTCAGTGTTGACTTTGGCGACGCACAGCACCCGCCCATCGATGAACCAGAAACAGACGAGCACAGAATGTCCCTGACGCTGCATTTCCATCCGCTGGCCTCCTTCTGCTGGAAGCCGCTGATCGCGCTCTACGAGAATGGTACGGCCTTCAATCCGGTCATTGTCGATCTCGGCGACGAGCAATCGCGCGCGGCCTTCCTGAAGATATCGCCGACCGGAAAGATGCCGGCGCTGCGTGACGATGCGCGCGACCGCACGGTGCTGGAATCGACCATCGTCGTGGAATATCTGGCCGCGCACTATCCGGGGCCGGTCGAGCTCGTTCCCGCCGACATCGACCTGGCGCTGACGGTCCGCCAGGCCGACCGCTTCTATGATTTCTATGTGCAGGAGCCGATGCAGAAGATCGTCGGCGACCGGCTGCGGCCGCAGGACAAGACCGATCCGTTCGGTGTCGATCAGGCGCGGGGCCAACTGCGCAATTCCTACGCCATCATCGAAAAGGAGATGCAGTCGAGGATTTGGGCGGTGAGCGATGCCTTCACCATGGCCGATTGCGCGGCATCGCCCGCGCTCTTCTACGCCAATAAGGTCGAGCCGTTCGGCGACAAATATCCAGCCGTGAAGCGCTATCACGACCGGCTGCTGCAGCGCCCCGCTTTCGCCAGGGTGATCGAGGAGGCGCAGCCCTACTTCAAGTTCTTCCCCTACAATAACGGCTGACCGCGATGCTGCACGATCCCGCCCAGCTCGACCTGATGTTCCAGGCGCTTGCCGATCCGGCACGGCGGCAGATGGTCGACCGGCTGTCGCGCGGCCCCGCTTCGGTCAGCCAACTGGCCGAGCCGCTGGCGATGTCGCTGTCGGCCGTCGTCCAGCATCTCAACGTGCTGGAGGCGAGCGGCCTGGTGCGCTCGGAAAAACTGGGGCGCGTGCGCACCTGCCAGATCGAGCCGAAGGCGCTGAGGGCGGCCGAGCACTGGATCAATGAGCGGCGTCTCGCCTGGGAGCGCCGGCTGGATCGGCTCGGCGATTTCCTGGCGCAAACCAAAGACGAAACATGAAGGAGGCTTCAGTGAGCCAACGATCCGTCGTCCATTCCACCTTTGTCGTCGAGCGCTTCTATCCGGCGGCGCCAGCAAGGGTCTTCTTTGCGTTCAGCAGCCCAGATGCCAAACGGCGCTGGTTCGTGGATCCCCACGACCCGATGCCCAGCCGGCATGAAATGGACTTCCGTGTCGGCGGCAAGGAGGTCAATGCCGGATGCCCGAGCGATGGGCAGATGCATTTCTTCAACGCGGTCTATCAGGACATCGTGCCGGACCAGCGCATCGTCTACAGCTATGAGCTGCTGTTTGGTGAAACCCGCGTCTCTGTGTCGCTGGCGACGATCGAGCTTGTGGCGGAAGCAGGGGGCACGCGGCTGGTGATGACGGAACAGGGCGCCTTCTTCGATGGTCACGACACCTCAGCCACGCGTGAGCATGGAACGGGTGAACTGCTCGATGGGCTCGGCGCCTTCCTGAAAGTACAAGCCTGACCATCGTGGCGATGTTGATGATAAGGGCGAGTGAATCAGGCTTCCCAGAATTGATCGAGCCAGATGTTGAGTTTCAGGAAGCCGGAATTGCTTACTGTATAGACACGCCGCGTGCCTTCAGCCTTGGCGTTGACCAGTCCGGCGTCGAGCAACACTTTCAGATGCTGTGAAACGGCCGGGCGTGAGACTGGCAAACCGGCGGCCAACTCGTTGACGGTTTTCGGGCCGCGTCGAAGTTCTTCCAGAAGATGGCGCCGATTGGGGTCGGCGATCGCCATGAAGGCGTCGGAAAACATCATCCCTCATTTGTGAGGCAAAGTTTTTCGAATCTCAACTGTTTGCTTCTGCTTTTCTTCTTGGGTCAAGCCGCAATGCTTCGGGGGTCACGGAGCGGTCGGCTGGTTGCGTCTTGAACGCATCGCGATCGCCGATCGGCACCGGAGCGCGGCGGCTGATGCGCAGCAGCGTGTAGCCGGCGAGGCAGAGATGCGCGAAGGCGGTCGCCAGGAAGAGGCCCTCCGGGCGCATCCAGCCCATCAGCGCCGCCGCCAGCAAAGGCCCGATCATGGTGCCGAAGCCGTAAAGCAGCAGCAGTCCGCCCGATACCTTGACGAAGTCCTCCGACCGCGCGTGGTCGTTGGCATGTGCCACGGCGATCGAATAGAGCGTGTAGGCGAAAGCGCCGTAGGCGGCGGTCAAGACAATGACGAAGACGGCTGAGCGCGGTTCGAACAGGAAGATCAAGAGCGCGACCAACGCCCCGCCAAAGGCGGCACCGGCCAGCACGTAACGTCTGTCGGTCTTGTCGGACAGGCGCCCGGCCGGCAGTTGCATGGCCGCGCCGGCAACGACCACAAGGCTCATCATCAGGGCGATCTCGGGCGTGGAAATGCCGATGCGCGCACCGTAGACGGCACCCAGCGTGCCCCAGGCGCCGTTGGCGATGCCGACCAACAGGCAAGCGACCGCCGACACCGGCGAGTTGGCGTAGAGCCCTTTGACGTCGAGCTTGACGTCCTGCAGCGGTTTGGGATGCGAGGCCGTCGAAACGGCGGTCGGGATCAGCGACAGGCAGAACAGGATGCCGGTGATCATGAACAGCGACGCCGATTTCACGTCGCCGCCGGCGACGATCATCTGGCCGCCCATGATCGAGGCATAGGTCACCATCATATAGAGGCCGAAGACGGTGCCGCGGTTCTCGTTGGTGGCTTTCTCGTTCAGCCAGCTTTCGATGACCATGAAGGCGCCGGCCATGGTGAAGCCTGTGAAGGCTCGCAACAGGATCCAGACATATTCATCGATGATCAGCCCGGTGAGCAGCGCCACGATGGCACCGGACGCGGCAAAGGCGCCGAAGGCGCGCACATGTCCTGCGCGGCGCACAAGGCGCGGCGCGAAGAAGCAGCCGGTGACGAAGCCGCCTGCCCAGGCCGTACCCATCAGGCCGAGCGACGCGGTCGAGAAGCCCTCCAACTGGCCGCGCAGGGGCAACAGCAGCCCATGCAGACCCGATGCCGCCAGCAGGAAGGCCGTGCCGCGAAGCAGGGAGAGGATCGGCCTGTAGGATGCGAGCATTTTTTGATCCGGCTGGACTCTGGAAGGGATGGCAGGTCTGAAGACAGTCGCATTCGGGCTTTTCGGCGGCGCGCCGCTCCGCCCGCCTGCCTATCCGCGGCGGAACAGCGCCTCGGCGGCCGATTTGGTGTTGTCCTTGGCCTTGAGCTCCGCCTCCAGCCGGGTGATTTCGTCGCGCAGGATGCCGATACGCTCGGAGAGTTCGCCGACGGAGAGCAGCGACAGGTCCTGCCCGATTTCGTGCGGACGCGCTTTCTTCTTGGGTTCGTCGTCGAAGATCGCCATCGTTGCTCCTCCTCCGCCACACCAGATTGGCCATTTGCCTGATTTGGCAATGAGCATACATAGGGCAGGGGCGTCGATGCAAACAGCCGGTAAGAATGCGGCGAGGAAAGACGGAAAACTTCATGGCGAGCGGACAGAAAATTCCGGCAACGATGACGGCGATCGCGATTTCGGAGCCGGGCGGTCCACGGGTGCTGAAACCGGAAACGCGCGATGTGCCGCAGCCCGGCCCCGGCGAAATCCTGATCAAGGTGCACGCCGCCGGTGTCAACCGGCCCGACGTACAGCAGCGCAAGGGCGCTTATCCGCCGCCGCCCGGCGCATCGGACCTGCCGGGCCTCGAAGTGTCGGGCGAAGTGGCGGCCCTTGGCGACGAGATATCGCGCTGGCGCATTGGCGACCGGGTCTGCGCGCTGACCCCGGGCGGCGGCTATGCCGAGTATGTCAAGGTTCATACCGGCAGCGTGCTGCCGCTGCCGGCCGGCTTCACCCACACGGAGGCCGCGGCGGTGCCGGAAAACTATTTCACCGTCTGGCACAATGTGTTCGAGCGCGGCGGCCTGACGAAGGGTGAGACGCTGCTGGTGCATGGCGGCTCGTCCGGCATCGGCACCACGGCAATCCAACTGGCTTCCGCCTTCGGCGCCTATGTGATCACCACCGCCGGCAGCAAGGAGAAATGCGACGCCTGCCTGAAGATCGGCGCCGACCGCGCGATCAACTATCGCGAAGAGGATTTCGTCAAGGCGGTCAAGGAGGCGACGGACGGCAAGGGCGCCAATGTCATCCTCGACATGGTCGGCGGCGACTATGTCCAGCGCAATTGTGAGGCGGCAGCGGTTGAAGGACGCATCGTGCAGATTGCCGTCCAGGCCGGTGCCGTCGCCAGCGCAGACTTTTCCAAGATCATGGTCAAGCGGCTGACCCATACGGGTTCGACGCTGCGGCCGCGCACCGTCGAGTTCAAGGCGGCGATCGCGTCGGCGCTGGAGGCGCAGGTCTGGCCGTTGCTCGGCACGCGCAAGGTGGCACCTGTCATGGATATGATTTACCCGCTCTCGGATGCCTGGCGCGCGCATGAGCGGATGGAAGAGGGCGATCATATCGGCAAGATCGTGCTCGACGTCGGCTAATTCCTCGACGCTGGGGATTTGACCGGTTAGAGGCCTGTTGGCAGCCAAGTTTCATCGTTCGTTTCGGTGGACCCGTCTTGAACATGAAGGATTGGCCGGGGGCCTCTCCAATGTCGTCATCCTGGACGGAGCAGCCGCGAAGCGGCGTCGCGGAGACCCTGGGATCCATGCCGCGACCGCTGTCGAGGAATGCAGCGGTGCAGAATTTTGCACCGTAGCGGCACTTTGAAGTCACGGCATGGATCCTATGGTCTGCGCCGCGTCGCTTCGCTCCTTGCTCCGCCATAGGATTGTTTGAGAAGGATCGGGTAGTTTGGCGGCCGGGACTGCGGCCCATCACAGCCAGCAGTCCCGGCGGCAGGCGACCGCCCTTAGGACCGGGTAACACCCGACGTCATCATGGTCCCTGCCGTCTTTGTCCGCCATCGCTTGGAGAGTTGATTGGCCGCTGGCTTGCGCCACGCCCGCAAACAATCCGAAGCCTTAGAAGGATACCACCAGCATGGCCTTCTTG
>NZ_JBFUGJ010000187.1:0-11693 GCF_056402975.1 Mesorhizobium sp. P3_A9
GCTCTGCGCAGGGTGGTCTACATGGCAGCGCTCACCGCCAGCCGCTCAAATCCCGTACTCAGAGCCTTCCACCAGCGTCTCATTGCCAACGGCAAGCAACCAAAGGTCGCCATCGTCGCCGTGGCCCGAAAGATTATGACCATCCTCAGCGCCATGCTTCGACACAACCAACCCTGGTGTCCAGACAAAGCCTGAAAACACAGTTGCTCATCCGCCCTTCGGCACCAGCCCTTCGCTATCGCTCCGGGCGTTCGTTGTTCGAAAAGCCAAGCAATTGGCTTTTCGTCCGCTGCGCGGACCACGCCTCACCCCCGTGAAACGGGGAGAAGGAAGAAGCGGCGTCCTTACGCAAACGCCCCATGGCAGTGCTTGTACTTCTTGCCGGAGCCGCACGGGCAGGATTCGTTGCGGCCGACTTTGCCCCAGGTGGCCTGGTTGTCGGGGTCGCGGTCTTCGGGGGCGACGATGGTGTTGTTCTCCTGACGSACCAGRAGGGCKGTYTCGCCRCCTTCGAARTCRTTCTCGCCGGTGGTGCCGTCRATRTGSGTGCCGAACATSTCGGGCGCTTCCGGGGGCGGGGCTTCGGCGGCCTGGCGGACCAGTTCGACGCGCATCAGCTGCGCGGTGACCGCCTGGCGCAGATTGCCCAGCATCGCCTGGAACAGCTCGAACGCCTCGCCCTTGTATTCCTGCAGCGGGTCGCGCTGGGCGTAGCCGCGGAAGCCGACGACCGAACGCAGATGGTCGAGATTGACGATGTGCTCGCGCCACAGATGGTCGAGTGACTGCAGCACCACCGAGCGCTCGACATAGGTCATCACTTCGGGGCCGAAGCGCTCGGAGCGCTCCTTGGCGGCGACGTCGGCGGCTTGCGTGATGCGCTCGCGGATGTCGTCCTCGGCAATGCCCTCTTCCTTGGCCCAGTCCTCGATCGGCAGGTCGAGATTGAGGAATTCGGCGACCTCGGCCTTCAGGCCGGCGACATCCCACTGCTCGGCATAGGCGTTTTCGGGAATGGCCTTGGCGACGATCTCGTCGATGACGCCTTCGCGCATCTCGGCAATGGTTTCCGACAGGCCTTCGCCGTCCATCAGCTCGATGCGCTGCTCGAACACCACCTTGCGCTGGTCGTTGGAGACGTCGTCATATTTCAGCAGATTCTTGCGGATGTCGAAGTTGCGSGCYTCGACCTTCTTCTGCGCCTTTTCCAGCGCCTTGTTGATCCAGGGATGGATRATCGCCTCGTCTTCCTTGAGGCCRAGCTTCTGCAGCATGCCGTCCATGCGYTCGGARCCGAAGATGCGCATCARATCGTCCTGCAGCGACAGGAAGAATTTCGAGCGGCCGGGGTCGCCCTGGCGGCCGGAGCGGCCACGCAACTGGTTGTCGATGCGGCGCGATTCATGGCGCTCTGTGGCAAGCACGTAGAGGCCCCCGGCGGCCAGTGCCTTTTCCTTCAGGCGCTCGACGTCGGCATTGATCTCCTTTTCCCGCGCCTCGCGCTCGGGACCGGCAGGCATGTCGCCCAGTTCGTCCTCGATGCGCATCTCGGCATTACCGCCGAGCTTGATGTCGGTGCCGCGGCCGGCCATGTTGGTGGCGATGGTGATGGCGCCGGGCTTGCCGGCCTGGGCGACGATTGCCGCCTCGCGTTCGTGGTGGCGGGCGTTCAGCACCTCGAAGTCCTTGAAGCCTTCCTTGCGCAGGCGCTCGGCCAGCTGCTCGGACTTTTCGATCGAGGTCGTGCCGACCAGCGTCGGCTGGCCCTTGGCGGCGGCTTCGCGGATCTCCTTGACGATCGCCTTGTATTTTTCTTCGACCGTCCGGTAGACCTCGTCGTCCTCGTCCATGCGGATGACCGGCARATTGGTCGGGATCTCGGTGACKTCGAGRYYGTAGATGTTGCCGAATTCCTCGGCYTCGGTCAGCGCCGTGCCGGTCATGCCGGACAGCTTCTTGTAGAGGCGGAAGTAGTTCTGGAAGGTGACGGAGGCCAGCGTCTGGTTCTCCGGCTGGATCGCCACATGCTCCTTGGCTTCCAACGCCTGGTGCAGGCCTTCCGAATAGCGGCGGCCGGGCATCATGCGGCCGGTGAACTCGTCGATGATGACGATTTCGCCGTTGCGTACGATGTAGTCCTTGTCGCGCTGGAACAGCCGGTGCGCCTTCAGCGCGTTGTTGACGTGGTGGACGATGGCGACGTTCTCGACGTCGTAGAGCGACTCGCCCTTCAGCAGGTCGGCGTCGCGCAGCAGGTTCTCCAGCTTCTCGGTGCCTTCCTCGGTGAAGATCGAGGTCTTCTGCTTCTCGTCGATCTCATAATCCTGCGGCTGCAGCTGGATGATGAAGGTGTCGATGGTGTTGTACATTTCCGAACGGTCCTCGAGCGGACCGGAAATGATCAGCGGCGTGCGCGCCTCGTCGACCAGGATGGAATCGACTTCGTCGACGATCGCGTAATTGTGGCCGCGCTGCACCATCTGGGCGCGCTCATACTTCATGTTGTCGCGCAGATAGTCGAAGCCGAGTTCGTTGTTGGTGGCGTAGGTGACGTCGGCGGCGTAGGCGGTGCTGCGTTCCTCGTCGGACAGGCCATGGACGATGACGCCGACCGAGAGGCCGAGGAATTTGTAGACGCGGCCCATCCATTCGGAGTCGCGCGTGGCGAGATAGTCGTTGACCGTGACGACATGGACGCCCTTGCCGGCGAGCGCGTTGAGATAGACCGGAAGCGTCGCGACCAGGGTCTTGCCCTCGCCGGTGCGCATTTCGGCGATGCCGCCATTGTGCAGCACCATGCCGCCGATCAGCTGGACGTCGAAGGGGCGCATGCCGAGCACGCGGCGTGCCGCCTCACGGGCAGTGGCGAAGGCCGGGATCAGAAGATCCTCAAGGCTGGCGCCGTTGGCGATATCCTGGCGAAATTTTTCCGTACGCCCCGCGAGTTCGGCGTCTGAAAGCGCCCGCATCTCGTTTTCCATGGCGTTGATCGCCTCGACACGAGGCCGGGTCGATTTGACCCGACGGTCGTTKGAGGAACCGAAAACCTTACGGGCGAGACCGCCGAGACTGACCATTCAATGGTCCTTTCGATAGAATTCTCAATCTTTAAGATGAGCGCCGGCCGGCCTCATCACATCCGCGTGAACGCACCGCGTGAATACGGGCAAACACAAAAAGCGCCCGGAAAACGGTTCTGGACGCAAAGTCGTTGGACAGATAAGAGGGGGCTCAACTGATGTCAACGCCGCGCTGGCCCTGCCGGTCGCGCCAAATTCCGCCACAATCTGGCTGATCTGGAAGCCACCCCTCCTTACAATCCTTCCCCGGAGTCATCCTTATGCCCTTGTTGTTTCGCCGTGCGTCGCTTGCCAGCCTTGGTCTGGCCTTCGGCCTGTCGGCTCTTTGCCTGTCGCCTGTCATGGCGCAGGAGACCGCTCCTGCTGCTCCGGCCGATGCTGCCGCGGCACCGGCGGCAGCGCCGGTCGATCCGAATGCCGTGATCGCCACGGTCAACGGCCAGCCCTTGACTGAAGCCGATCTGGTGCTTGCCGAAGGCGAGCTTTCGCAGCAATTCGCGCAGTTGCCGCCTGAGCAGCGCCGCGCCGCGGCCCTTTCCGCAGCCATCGAGATCCGCGTCATGGCCGCCAAGGCCGTTACCGACGGTCTCGACAAGGATCCCGACTTCCAGCGCCGCATGGCSTTCCTGCAGCAGCGYGCSCTGCATGGCGAGMTGGTCGAGAAGGGTGTCGTCRACAAGGTCACCGACGCCGAGRTTCGCGCCCGCTACGACCAGGAAATCGCCAACACSCCRCCGGTCAAYGAGGTGCATGCTCGTCACATCCTCGTGAAGACGAAGGAAGAGGCCGAGGCCATCATCAAGCAACTCGACGGCGGCGCCGACTTCCAGAAGCTCGCCAACGAGCACACCAGCGATCCCTCGGGCAAGTCCAATGGCGGTGACCTCGGCTGGTTCGGACCTGGCCAGATGGTGCCGGAGTTCGACAAGGCCGCCTTCGCGCTCGAGGTCGGCAAATACACCGAGCAGCCGGTGCAGTCGCAGTTCGGCTGGCATGTCATCAAGCTCGAGGACAAGCGCGYCAAGCAGCCGCCGGCSTTCGACGACGTCAAGGACCAGGCCAAGCAGGCGGTCATCCGCGACAAGTATTTYGCGCTGGTCAAGTCGCTGCGCGCCGGCGCCAAGGTCGAGATACCCGACGCCAAGCTGAAGCAGGCCGTCGATACGATGGAAGCCGGCAAGTAAGCTTGAAGATTTTTTCAAAAAGGGCGCGGCAGCCAAGGGTTGCCGCGCCCTTTTTCGTTGGCCGCCGCTATCTGCCTGATGGCGCTATGCCTTGGAGGAGATAGCGGACCATCTTGCGTATCGTCGCCTCGGGCTCGTCGAGCCGGTTGATCAAGAGATGCCGCCAGGCGTAGGAAGCGACGAGGTCGGCGACCACACCCGGGTCGATGTCCCCGGCGATTTCGCCCCTTGCCTTGGCGCGCTCGATGATCTGGCCGGTGTGGGTACGGCGTCCTCCGGCATAACCGGAAAGGGCCGCGGCCGCGGTTTCATCCGATTGCGCCTCGGCGATCAGCGATTTGAAGACACTGCCCGACGATGTCTCGCGCCAGTGCGTGAACAGATTGATCAGGAAGCCGACGAGATCCTCTTCCAGGTTGCCGGTATCGGGAAGGTCGACACGCTTCTGGCGCTGGTAGACTTCGAGCAGCAGGGCCGCCTTGCTCGGCCACCAGCGATAGATGGTCGGCTTGCCCGCGCGTGCCCGCCGCGCTACCGCCTCAATGGAAAAGCCGGCATAGCCGGCCTCGATCAGCACGGCTTCGGCAGCCTCCAAGATCGCTTCGGCGCTGTCGGGATTGCGCCTGGCGCCAATCGATTTGCGTGCCGGATCGGCGATTTCGCTCATGAGCCGTTCCTCCCAAAGCGGTTTCTCGTCTCGGCTGAAACGACAACCCGCCGACAATTATTCGCCGCGCCCCGCATTTGCCGGCCGGATGCAAACCATCCGCGAGCAAAGCGCTCGTTTCCTTGCAGCGTTTGTGCGGACGCCAAATGAAGCCATTTGGCCGCAAACTGCGCCGATGCCAAGAAATGCTGACACATCGAGATGCTCACACATCGAGATACCAATACATCATCGCTTGACGAAACGGAACGGTTCGTTCTATTCAACGAAACGTTTCGTTCCGATGGACATCCTCATGACGACCATTATCGCATCCGGCTCCGCACCCGCCGCCGAGACGACAATTTCGAGTTGGATGACCTTTTTGCTGGCGGCTGCCTGCGGGCTGATTGTTGCCAACATCTACTATGCACAACCATTGATCGGTCCGATCGGCGCTGAACTTGGGCTTCCGCCACATGCGGCGGGCCTGATCGTCACGATGGCCCAGATTGGCTACGGGGTGGGCCTGCTGTTCATCGTGCCGCTTGGTGACCTCATGGAGAACCGCAGGCTCGTGCTCGGCATACTTGCCGTTGCAACGCTTGCCTTGCTGGGTGCTGCGATTTCAACCCAGCCAGCGGCTTTTCTGGCCGCGATGCTGTTTGTCGGCCTTGGCTCGGTCGCGGTGCAGACCCTCATCCCCTATGCGGCGCACCTGGCGCCGGAAGCCAGGCGTGGCCGCGTGGTCGGCAATGTCTCGGTGGGATTGTTGCTGGGGATAATGCTGTCGCGGCCGTTCTCCAGCTTCATCACGGCGCTGTCGTCCTGGCATGTCGTGTACTTCACCTCTTGCATTGTCATGGTCGTGCTGTCCGTGGTGCTGCGGTTTGCGCTGCCCAAGCGCGTGCCGACGGTGCGTCTGAGCTACGGCGCGCTTTTGGCGTCCATGGTGCATATTGCGCGCACGACGCCGGTTCTGCGGCGGCGGGCTCTTTACCAGGCATTCCTGTTCGCGGCTTTCAGCCTGTTCTGGACGACAACGCCGCTGCTGCTGCTGGCCGGGCCCGATTTCGGCTTGACGCAGCGCGGCATCGGTCTGTTCGCGTTGGCCGGCGTCGCCGGCGCCATCGCCGCGCCGCTTGCCGGAAGGGTTGCCGACCGCGGCTGGAGCCGGCCGGCGACAGCCTTTGCCATGCTGTGCGTCGCTGTCGCGTTTCTCATAACTCATATCGCGCATAGCGGCTCGACGCTTTCGCTGGCGCTGTTGGTGGCCGCCGCCATCGTGCTCGACTTCGGTGTGCAGACCAACCTTGTCCTCGGCTACCGGGACCTGTTCGCACTTGGCGCCGCACATCGCAGCCGTCTGAACGGGCTTTACATGGCGACGTTCTTCATCGCGGGCGCAATCGGCTCAGGCGTCGGCGGTTGGGCGTATGCGCAAGGCGGTTGGCCGCTGGTGTCCTGGATCGGCCTGGCGCTGCCGGTTGCAGCGCTGCTTTGTTTTGCGACCGAATTCATGTCGCGCCAAAGCGCGTGAATTCGCGCCCGGATCAGGCCATCATTGCATCGCTTGCGATGTCTCGGACTCGATGCGCCAGCCATCTTCGGCCTTGACCAGCCCGAGCGTGACGCGTGCCTTGCCGGTCAGGCGTGCCGCCGACTTGTCCTTCGGCACATAGTCGTAGCGCATGGCAAAGGCGGCCTCAGTGCGGTTATCGCCATGCGGCGTGATCTCCAGGCTGCCGGGTTCGAGCCCAAGCGACCAGGAGGCCCATTGCGCGAACCAGTCGGTCTTCACCTTGACGATGGCATCGGCGTCGTAGCGTGTGCCGAAAATGGTGGCCGACGAGCCGTAGATCCGCTTGACCGTCTCGCTCATCGTCCTGGCGTCCGGCGCCAGATAATCCCGGCGCAGGAATTTCTCGATCGAGGTCTTGTCGTCGCCGACGGAGCGTTCCAGCGCCGCGACCTGCGAGGCCGGCGCGGGCTCAGCCGCCGGTTTGGGCTCCGGGGCAGGCCCATCACCCGGGACGAATTCGAAGCGTTCGAGCAGCGAGCCCTGCTCCCAGGGGCGCTGGCCTTCGCGGGTTTGCGAAACCACGTCGCGGCGCACCGCGATCATCATGTCGTTGATGCTCTGGCCGGGCTCGGCGATGTGCCGCAAAAGGGCTGATGCAAAGGGCGAGTTGCGCCCGGTGCCGTCCATGGCGACCGCACCCGGCGCCGTCGAGAAGGCGATGAAGGAGCCGCGCGTCGAATCGAACTGCGCCAGACCGGCCAGCGCCGTCGCCGAGCGCGTGGTGGCGGTGCGGCTAAGACTGCGTGCAAACGGGTTGTTGCGGCAGGCGTCGAGAAACACCAGGCTGACCTTGGTCTGCTGTTCCATGATGTCGAGGACTTCGTCAATCGGCACGGCTTCGAGTTGCAGTTTCACCGGCATGTCGAGCCTGGCGTCGACCGGCACGATGTAGTTGCGTCCGTCGACCTGCAGGCCGTGGCCGGCATAGTAGAAAAGCCCGACGCCCGCGCCTTCGAGCGCATCGGAGAATTCGCCGATGCTGCGTTCGAGTTCGCGCTTGCCGAGGTCGTTGCCTTCGATGACTTCGAAGCCGATGGAGCGCAGCTTGTCGGCGATGTCGAGCGCGTCGTTGACCGGATTGGCCAGCGTTCCGGCTTCGGCATAGCTGCCGTTGCCGATGACGAGCGCCACGCGCCGCGCCGGCTCAGCGTCGGCGCTCAGCAGCAACAGTCCCAGAAATGCCCATGCGAGGATCGCAAGCCTGCCCATGGGGGCAATCATAGCGCGACAGGCCCGGGAGATGCCAACAGATTTGAAATGCAGGCTTAATTCCGGGTGGGGTCCGGCCGCGGGCAAGCGCGACGAAAACGCCCTTGCGCCAGCGCGGCGTATCGGGCAAACCGGCCTTCCCTTGCGATTTTTGCCGCCCGAGGTCCCATGTCCACGACGATTTCGCCGCTCGCGCCGAAGAAATACCCCAAGATGCCTGTCATTGAAGGGGTGCGCATCGCCACCGCCGAAGCGGGGATAAAGTACAAGAACCGCACCGATCTTCTGGCCATGGTCTTCGACGCCGGCACCACGGTCGCCGGCGTATTCACCAAGTCGAAATGCCCCTCGGCGCCGGTCGATTTCTGCCGGCAGAACCTCGACGCCGGCAAGGCGCGGGTGCTGGTTGTCAATTCCGGCAACGCCAATGCCTTCACCGGCAGGAAGGGCCGCGAATCCACCGCGCTGACCGGCGAGGCGGCGGCCAAGGCGGCCGGCTGCACGGCAAGAGAGGTTTTCCTGGCCTCSACCGGCGTCATCGGCGAGCCGCTCGACACAACCAAGTTCAGCCATCTGCTTGCCGGACTGGTCAGCGACGGCAAGCCCGACCTGTGGACCGAGGCGGCAAAGGCCATCATGACCACGGATACCTATCCGAAAGTGGCGACGGCGACCGTCAAGCTTGGCGATGCCGATGTCACCATCAACGGCATTTCCAAGGGCGCCGGGATGATCGCCCCCGACATGGCGACGATGCTGTCCTTCATCGCCACCGACGCGCCGATCGCGGCCCCGGTGCTGCAGGATCTGTTGTCGCGCGGCACGGCCAAGACCTTCAACGCGGTGACCGTCGACAGCGACACCTCGACCAGCGACACGCTGCTGCTCTTCGCCACCGGCAAGGCCGCCAAACGTGGTGCTCCAGAAATAACCGATCCCAAAGATGCCCGCCTTGGTCAGTTCCGCCGGGCGCTCGGCAAGGTGCTGAAGTCGCTGGCTCTGCARGTGGTGCGCGACGGCGAGGGCGCCCGCAAGCAGGTCGAAGTCACCGTCACCGGCGCCAAATCGGCCCGCTCGGCCAAGCGTATCGCGCTGTCGATCGCCAATTCGCCGCTGGTCAAGACGGCGGTTGCCGGCGAGGACGCCAATTGGGGCCGCGTCGTCATGGCCGTCGGCAAGGCCGGCGAGCCGGCCGACCGCGACCGGCTGTCGATCTGGTTCGGTGATAACAGGCTGGCGCATGAAGGCGAGCGCGACCCGGCCTATTCGGAAGAAAAGACCTCGGCCTACATGAAGCGYGACGAKATCCGCATCCGCGCCGATATCGGCATCGGCCGCGGCAAGGCGACGGTGTGGACCTGCGAYCTCACCAAGGARTATGTCGCCATCAATGGCGATTATCGGAGCTGACGGTTTTGGCTTCCAGGCATCCGGCAAGCATGCTCGCGATCGTGCGCCGCTACGAGGCGGCCGGTTTTCGCGCCTGGCCGGCAGCCGCCGTCCACTATGACGGCACCTGGGTGGTTCGGCTGACCGCCGGCCATCCGGCGAAGCGGCTGAATTCGGTCAATCCGCTCGATCCCGGCGACATCCAGCACATCGCCGACCGCATCGGCCGGGCCAGCCGCCGTTTCGATGCCTATGGAAGGCCGCTGACGTTCCGCATGTCGCCGCTGTCGGGTCCCGATCTGGGCGGTCATCTCGACAAGGAGGGCTGGAGCCGGTTCGGCGAGTCGCTGGTCATGCGGCTGCCGCTGGCCGATGCGCAGCTCGATGCCGCCATGGACCAGATCCCGCTCAAGGACATCAGCCGCTTCATCGGCGCGTTGCTCAAGGTCAGCGGCTCCGACGTTTCGCTGCGGCCCGGCCTGTCGGAGATCATCGGCGCCATCCAGCCCGAGGCCGGGCTGTTCGCACTCGAGGATGGCACTGAGCCGCTGGCGACGCTGATCTGCGTGCATGACGGCGATCTCGCCGGCCTGTTCGAGGTCGCCACCGACAAGGCGGCGCGCAACAAAGGCCATGGTCGCAACCTGATCCTGTCGGCGCTGAAATGGGCGCGGCTGCGCGGCGCGCGCGAAGCCTGGCTGCAGGTCGAGGCCGGCAATGTGCCGGCACTGGCGCTCTATCGCTCACTCGGCTTCGAGGAAGTCTATCGCTATCACTATCGTCAGCCACCTGGTCATGAGTGAAGTTGGGCATGGATGATCTGGCCAATACCGGCAAGCGCCTGCTCCTGGTGGCCGCCTGCGCGCTGGTCGACACCGACGGCCGCGTGCTCCTGGCGCAGCGGCCCGAGGGCAAGCAACTCGCAGGCCTGTGGGARTTTCCCGGCGGCAAGGTCGARCCCGGCGAGACGCCGGAACAATGYMTYRTCCGCGAAYTGCATGAGGAGATCGGCATCGARACCGATATACCGTGCCTGGCGCCACTGACCTTCGCCAGCCACTCCTATGACGACTTCCATCTGTTGATGCCGCTGTTTGTCTGCAGGCGCTTCCGCGGCATCGCCCAGCCCCGGGAAGGGCAGGCGCTGAAATGGGTGCGGCCGAAGCAGATGCGCGAGTATCCGATGCCGCCGGCCGACGCGCCGCTGATCCCGTTCCTCATCGATCTCCTCTGAGGGCGGCGGCGACGGATCGGGACCACGGTCCATATCAGCCAGCGTTAATGGAAGATTTATCTGATCATGAAAAATTGATGCATGGCCGTGTGCTTGCGGCCGCGTCGCCAATTCGCTGGGGAGCGATCGTATGAGTCTGGACAGGGATTGGGATTCGATCCGGCCCGACCGCGGTTTCCGTGCCGCCGATGCGGGCATGGGCATCCTGCGCATCACGCTGCTGTTCGGGTCGGCCGCGGTGGCGCTGGCGCTGATCGCGACCCCTTTCCTCGACAGACAGACGCGCTCGCAATCGGCGCGCGACGATTTTCCTGGTCTCGACATGACGGCCACCGGCTCGATCAGCCACCGCAGCACCTACACGGTGCGCCGCAGCGTGTTGCAGCCGCAGCCCGATTCAGTCTGCATCATCGGCTCCGACGGCAGGACCAGCGGCGACTGCTGACATGGTTAAGATATTTTAGAGAAGGGGGCGGTTTCACCGCCTGTTAAGGCTTTGCCATTAACCTTTCTTAACAGATCGGCGGTAAGGTCCTGGCAAGGGGGATCGAGGTGATGAAAACATTGCTGCTACGTTTTCTGACGGACGAGACCGGAGCCACGGCTGTCGAGTACGCCTTGATCGTCTGTGTGCTGTCGCTGACGATCATCGGCGGCATCGGCCAGGTCTTCAACTCGCTCACCTGGCTGTTCAGCAACAACACCAGCAGGCTTGCGAACGCCTTCGCTTCGCCTTGACCGCAATCGCGGCGGGCGCTCAGCGCTCGTCGGAACCTTCCAATATGGCCTTCAGCGAGACCTTGGCTGAACCCGGCTTCAGCGGTTTCTGCTGCGACGCATCGGGCGCCCAGCCGGACATCCACACCATCGAGAAACTTGCCCGGATTCGACCGTCGGGGTCGGAAAACCGCTCGGCATAGATTTCCGCGGCACGGGCAAACAGTCCGCGTGTGCCCGGCCGCCGGCTGCGATCGGCAAGCGCGCTGGTTTCTCCCATGGCGCGCAGATCGGCCATCAGGGCAAACAAATTGGCATAGCGCACCGTCACGGTCTCGACGTCGGCGACCGGCAGAGCGAGACCGGCGCGCTGCAGCAGCGCACCGGCATCGCGCACGTCGGTGAACGGTATGACGCGCGGGCTGACGCCGCCATAGAGTTCGGTCTCGGCCGCAAGCAGGCACTCGCGCAACTCACTGAGCGTGCCGGCGCCGGCAAAGGCGCCGAGGAAAAGCCCGTCCGGCCGCAGCGCACGGCGGATCTGGATCAGCATGCCGGGAATGTCGTTCATAGCTTGCAGCGACAGAAGCGACACCGCCAGATCGAGGCTTTGCGGCTCGAACTGCACGGTTTCCAGCGGTGCCACCGAGCC
>NZ_JBFUGJ010000188.1:0-11671 GCF_056402975.1 Mesorhizobium sp. P3_A9
CCCGCCCATCTCAGCCGAACAGTTCTTTTTGCTGGCGCTGACCGACCCGTCGTTGCAAATAAAGGTGCTGCCCTGGCAGTGTGAGATCCCACCCTTATGACCGCTGCACGGGGTGTTCGCAGCAAAAGCCGGCTGGGCGCCAATCATGGCCAACAGCGCGGCAGAAACACACAGCCTCAACACCTCTAGGAAAGCCCCTTTATCCACCATGCAAAGCTGTAACATTGCCATTGGCAACGAAATAGTGCGCGCCTTAGCAATCGTGCTGGCCATGGTTCTCGGCGCCCACAATGCCATGGCCCTGCCGCTCGCTGGCGTCCCGTCCGTTATCGACGGAGACACAATCGAAATCCACGGCACGCGTATCCGCCTCTATGGCATCGACGCGCCCGAAAGCGCCCAGATGTGGCTCGATGGAACCGGCAAGAAATATCGCTGCGGGCAGCGGTCATCCCTGGCCCTCGCGGACTTCCTCGACGCACACCGCCCCACGTCATGCATCGAGGTCGGGAGAGACCAGTTTCGGCGCATGGTGGCTGTCTGCACAACCGGCGGCGTTGATATCGCGGAGTGGTTGGTCAGGCGCGGCTACGCCCTCGACTGGCCGAAATACAGCGATGGCTACTATGCGCGGGTCCAAGCTGAAGCTCGAGCGGCGAAGTCTGGACTATGGATCGGATCGTTTGAGCAGCCTTGGGATTGGCGCAAGAGAATGACCGTCCACTAGCGGCTCGGCGATATCCCGCCTCAGCGCCGACTTCCTGCATCAAGCTTGGTTCGTGACCAATTCTGCGACAGCTTGACCGCACGACTAAGTCGCCACACCGACAGCCCCATCAACCGACCTGCTCGACGGAGAGCGTCCCGGCCGGTAGCGGCTTGATCAGAGATTTGGCGGACACCGATGGATCAAGCCAGCTCGCCCAATCCTTCCGCTCCAGGATTACGATCTGCCGATCGTGATAGGGGGCGATGTCAGGACCCGGTTCCATCGTGAGCATGGTGAACGCTTCACCGACATCACCGGTCTCGCGCCAGATCCCGGCGATGCAGAAGATCGGCTCGTCGCGCTTGGTGAAGAGCCACTTGTCCTTGCGCTTCTTGCCCTTCTCAGTCGGGTCGGTGAACTCGTAGAAGCCATCGGCCGGAATCAGGCAGCGGTTCGAGGCGAACTCGCGGCCGTCCGAGCGGAAGTTGTAGACCGGCCGCTTGTTTTGTCCGGGCCAGCTCCACCGGCGCTGAACCAGATCACCCTCGCCGCTCGCGCCGGCGACCGGGCGGATAATCGGCCCGATATCCGTTATCTTGATATCCTCGCGCGCCTCAATGTTCGGCGAGCCTTCGCTGAAGCGGATTTTGATCTTCAGATCGGCGAAGTCCTCGACGATCGAGGCGACATCCACCATCAGCCGATAATCATTGCACATGTGTCACCCGTTTCTCGGCGTTGCGCGGCAATCATGTTCCTGTTATGTTCTTTTGACTATGAGCGCAACAGTTTTCGATTCCGATGCACCGCTCGACGAACGCCGCATCATCATAAGACGCTACGGCGGTAATGTTGAGATGCTTGAGTTGCCGTGGGGACTTCAGCCGAAGGCACCGGGCGGCCGACCGTTCGCCGTCGTGCGCGCAGAAGACCGATCGTTTCCCAGCCATCGCTGCCTCGTGCCGGCGTCCGAATTCCGGCATTGCAGCCAGGGAAAGAACCACAGCTTTCGCCTCGCGAGCGGTGATTGGTTCTATTTCGCCGGCATCTGGCGGCCAGCGACGCGCGATTGGCCGGAAGCCTACGCAATCCTCACGATCCAGGCCAACGACGATATCGCGCCCTACCATGACCGGCAGATGGTGGTGCTGCGCCGGGACGAACGCTCGGCTTGGCTCGACATGACGCACCCGGAACACGAAGTCCTTCGCCCCCTTCCCGGGAGAAGTTTCGCGATTTCGCGTCTCCGCCAGAGTCGCAGACAGGCTGAATTTGCGATCTGAAGATTGTAGGATCTTTCGGGACGAACCTTAGACGCTGGCGAAATGATATTGCAGTCAAATGGCCTCTGAAAGCGGCGCTGGCCCGCGCAAGATCATCCATGTCGACATGGATGCGTTCTATGCGTCGGTCGAACAGCGCGACAATCCAGAACTCCGCGGCAAGCCGCTTGCCGTCGGCGGAGCCGCCGCCCGCGGCGTGGTCGCGGCCGCAAGCTACGAGGCCCGCGCCTTCGGCGTTCGCTCCGCGATGCCTTCGGTCACCGCAAAGCGTAAATGCCCCGAGCTGATCTTCGTGCCGCCCCGCTTCGACGTCTACCGGGGGGTCTCGGCTCAGATCCGCGCCGTTTTCGCCGAACACACCGATCTCATCGAACCGCTCTCGCTTGACGAGGCCTATCTCGACGTGACGCAGAACCGGCTCGACATTGCGTCTGCCACGACAGTCGCCGAGATGATCAGGGCGAAGATCCTGCTGGTGACCGGTCTCACCGCTTCCGCGGGCATCTCGTACAACAAATTTCTCGCCAAGATGGCGTCCGACCAGAACAAGCCAAATGGCCAGTTCGTCATCACGCCACGTCACGGGCCTGCCTTTGTCGAGACCTTGCCAGTCAAGAAATTTCACGGCGTCGGTCCTGCGACAGCCGCGAAGATGGAAGCGCTCGGCATCGAGACCGGCGCCGATCTCAAGGAGAGGTCGCTCCCGTTCCTGCAGCAGCATTTCGGAAAGTCTGGGCTCTGGTACTATCAGATCGCGCGCGCCGTCGACGAACGCGCGGTCGAGCCGGATAGGCCACGCAAGTCGATCGGCGCCGAGGACACCTTCGCTGTCGACATCGTCGATCTCGATGCATCGCTCGCCGAACTCAAGCCGCTGGTGACCAAAGTCTGGGGATACTGCGAGGGCAAAGGCATTCGGGGCCGGACCGTCACGCTGAAGATTAAATTCGCCGACTTCCAGCAGATCACGCGCAGCCGCACGGTGGCGGTGCCGATCGAATTTTCCGATTTCGAGGAACTCGCAGGCGATCTCCTGAGGTCGGTATTTCCGCCGCGGAAAGGAATCCGCCTGTTGGGCATCACACTCTCGTCGCTGGGCGACGTGTCGCTGCCGGATCAACGTCAACTGCGGTTCGAACTGTAGCGCTGCCTCGAGCCGGGCGCAAAGGACCACCGGCCGCAACTTGTCCGGATCATCGCTCGTGTGGATCGATCTCGCGGACGATCTGGGAAACCTCTCCTTCATATTCGTCGGCCCGCACGACCGTGAGTGTTCCGTCGCCGGCGCGGAAGATGACGATGCTGACCATCAGGCTGGTGGCGAGGCTGAAGGCGAAGGCGTTGGCTTCTACGAGGGACATTTTTCCGGCTCCTGTTCTGGAAGCGGGGAGCGATCCCCGCGTGACAGGCGCCCGATGTGTCCGGCCGAGGGCCGCAATCACCGTGAAGGCAAGGCCGAAACGGCGGCACGCTTTGCGTAGTCCGACCCTTTATGGGTTGATGGCATCAGGCCCTCGGATCGGACCAAGGAATTGCGCCGACAACCGCGGGGATCGGTTCCCTGCCCTCCATTCCAGGACGAGATGCGATGTGAATCTCGTGGTTCGCCGCCTTGCCTTCATCGACGCCACACCGGCAGGATCAGTCGTCCGATCACGCGCCAAGAACGACGGAAATCAGAGCGAATGATTTGAGGCGGGTCGACTGGTGGCGCCTTCACGTGGCGCCGAACTTCATCACCGGAATGCCGAGCCTGCGGGCCTTGTCGGCGAGGTTGTCCTGAATGCCAGAGCCGGGGAAATGAATGACGCCAATCGGCAAGGTGTCGAGCATGGCGTCGTTGCGCTTGAAGGGCGCGGCCTTGGCATGCCTGGTCCAGTCCGGCTTGAAGGCAATCTGTGGCACCTTGCGACTGTGAGCCCATTTGGCCGCGATCAACTCGGCACCTTTTGGTGATCCGCCGTGTAGCAGAACCATTTCCGGATGCTTGCCATGGACCTGGTCGAGCTTGGCCCAGATCAGCAGATGATCGTTGAAATCGAGCCCGCCGGTGAAGGCGACTTTCGGTCCGGGTGGCAACAGCAGCTGGCTGTCTGCATGCTTCCTTGCGGCAACGAAGTCCCGGCTGTCGATCATTGCCGCGGTCAGGTTGCGATGGCTGACGAGAGAGCCCGAACGCGGGCGCCAGATCGAGTGGGTGTGACGCTCGTAGTGCTCGGCGGCCTGGTCGCGCATCAATTCGAAGGCGCTGCGGCGTTCGAGCAGTGTCTGACCTTGGGCGATGAGGCGCTCGAGTTCGACCGACTTAACCTCGGATCCATCTTGTTCGCGCTGCAGCCGCTGCTGGCAAAGCTCGTTTTCATCGAGCTCGCGTTCGATCCGCTTGGTCGCGCGATGGAACAGATTGACTGTACCCCACAGCAACTCCTCAAGGTCGGGCTCAAGGCGTGTGTCGGCCATCGCCACCAGGAGAGCGTCGAAGATGTCGGCGATGCTGGCTGCCACGACCCGGCCTTCGGGAAGCGGCCGCGGATCGGGTTCATCGTCGAAGGGACGGTAGCCATAGAGCTGAAGCTCCTGCAGGACGTGGTCGATGGGTGATGATGCGGGTTGCGGCTCGAAGTCGGTATCGTGCTCGGTGCTCATGGCGGCTTGCCTTCGTGGGACCGGCCGCGCCCATCGCGGCCTTCATGGCGACGAAGGCGATGGACGATCCGGACTTGCACCCGAAGCGCCAGCGCAGGGCCGGAACGGGAGTGAAGGATGGCGAAGCCCGGCTATTTTGGTTCGCGATGGAAAGGCCCGAAGACGGGGTCCCGCGCGGCTCGCCGCCCGGGGTGGCAAGGGCCGCCGGAAAATAGCCGGACGCAGCCATTGCCTGTCCGGACCGGCCGGCGCCCGATCGCCCTCTGGAAGGCCGTGGGCCGCCCCTCGCCCCAGCGGAGGTCCCCCCTGCGCACCGAGGTACGCTTAGCAAATGCCACCCCTCCCTTCCCCTTCCGGTCAGGCCGCCAGCTTCATGAAGCGTTCGACATCCCGTGGCGCGATCTGAACCCGCAGGATCCGCCTCAGCGCATCGGCGCCGAGCAGACGCAGATCCTCGTTGAAGTCGCCAAGTTTCGGCGTCAGAACCATCGCCTCGATACCGGCGGCGCTGGTGCGTTCAATGAGGGTTGCCACTGCTGCGTCGCCTGCCGGATCATTGTCGCGGGCGATGTAGAGCCGCCGCAATGTGTCAGGGAACAGGACTGCGGACAGATGCGCCGCCGACAGCGCCGCCAGTGCCGGCATGGCGGGCAGGACGGTGCGTTGCGACAGCATGGTCTCGATGCCTTCGCCGGCGGCCATGACATCACGGCAGCAGCCGAAGCGGACGGCATGACCGAGCAGTTCGCCCATGGCCCGCCTCGGCGTGTCGATCGGAGCGCGGCCGAGATTGGCCGCGCTGAATCCGCCCGGGTCGAGCCAGGTACGGTGGGCGCCGGTGAGCTTTCCTTTGAGGTCGGTGACCGTCGCGATCATTGCCGGCCATGTTTCGGTGGGGCCGCGCTCCGGACGATGATAGCAGCGCGGATGAAACCGAAGGCTCCCGGTTTCATGCAAGGCTGTAATCGCGCGTCCACGCAGATACGTCTCCACAAGCGTTCCTGGTATCGGCTGCGACATGGAGACCAGCCGCCGCGCCGCTTCGGGAGAGCCGCCGGCAGCGGGAACGGCTTGCTCCCGCCGGTCCTTTGGTTCGTTCGTCGTCAGGGGCATCGACAGAAAGCTGCGCGCCTCGTCGCAGATGTCCTTGAAATCGACAAGGCCAAGCGATTCCGAAATGACGTCCAGAAGGTCGCCATGCTCGCCGGTGGCGGCGTCAGTCCATTTGCCGGCGGCGCCCTTGCCGGAATCCGATCCCTTGAGACGGACAAACATCGAGCGCCCCGGCGCATTGCGGGCGTCGCCAACCAGCCAGTAGCGGCCCTCACGGCGACCGTTGGAAAGGTAGCGGCGGCAAACCGCCTCCGCCACTTGGGCGAGACGGCTTGCCAGTTCGGACGCATCGCGAGGCGGCATCACGTGGCCTCCCTCTCGCTGATGCGCTGTATCGGATGACGCTCGATGACCTTGGCAAGCACCGCAGGCCCGCTAGCGTCCGCGGGCACGAACATGCGCAGCTTCCAGGAGATGATCTCGTGGAAAAGTCCGTAGGCCGTTAGCCGCTCGCGCATGGTATCGGTGAAGCCCGACAGCTCGATGCGATTGGCGCCCATGATGCGGACGCGGCGCAGATGAAGTCCCTCCTCGAGGTCGAGCATCGTTCGCCCATCCGCAAGGGCGTTGAAGGCATCTTGTGCCGTCAGCATGCTCACACCGGTTGCGAGCGCGCCGGCGGCCCATGCGGCCGAAACCCTGCGTCCGATGATGCGCTCCCCCTCGTCGGTCTGGAGCCGATAGACCCGGCTCGATTCGTTTGGAAGTCGCTTCCAGATCGGCAGCAGCAGCCCCGCGACGATGTGGATGGTCGAGTCGGAGAAAGTCGGGACGCTCGCGACCTCGGCGTTCCAGGCGGCGGCGAAGGTCGCGCGATCAGCCTGCTGCCAATGACTGTCCTCCATCATACGCAGGGAGGCATGGTGTTGTTCCATCGGCCGGATCAGCCGGACGCGCCGCTCGATTTCGCCATCATCGAGCATGAACGATGGCGCCGGAACCTGCACGGCAGCACGCCCTGAGCGTTCGTTGACCAGCAGGATGGCGCGCTGGTCGTCGAGCTGGGCGACAGCTTCCTCGACGGGCACGGGCCGGTTGCGCTGGCGCTGATCGATGGTGAGGAGCTGCGTTTCGGCGCCGGTGCCCGGATGGGTGTAGATCGCCCGCCGATCGGTGACGACGAAGCTCTCCGCTCGCAGCGTTTCGAGCCCAAGATCATAAACCCCGGCAGCGATGGCGCCTTCCACCTTCGCGGTGAGCAACTGCTCGAAAGCCGCGAACAGGATGTCTTGCAGTTCGATGGTGAGCGCCAGCAGTCTATTGAGGAAAGTGGTGATCGGCGGCAACTCGTCCTTGATGCCGTTCTCGTCCGTCAGCGTCAGCCCCGTGGTCTGCTCGAACAGCTTGAGTGAGCAGCCCTCCACCTTGCCGCGGACGATCAGCAGATAGAGCTGGCGCAGCGCATCGCGCGCATAATGCGATTCCAGATTGTCCTCCGGCCGGAACAGGCCCTGCCCGCCGGTCTGGCGCTGGCCTCGCGTGATCGCGCCCAGCGTATCGAGACGCCGGGCAATCGTGGAGAGGAAGCGTTTCTCGGCCTTCACGTTGGTGGCGATCGGTCGAAAAAGCGGCGGCTGCGCCTGGTTGGTCCGATGCGTTCGGCCAAGGCCCTGGATAGCGGTATCGGCTTTCCAGCCAGGCTCCAGAAGATAATGGATGCGCAGGCGCGTGTTCCGCGCCGAAAGCTCCGCATGGTAGCTTCGGCCCGTCCCGCCGGCATCGCTGAACACCAGGATGCGCTTGACGTCATCCATGAAGGCCTGCGTCTCGGCGAGATTGGCCGATGCCGCGCGGCTCTCGACCATCAGGCGTTCGCCCTTCCTGACGATGCGTCGTGACCGGCCCGTCACCTCCGCGACCATGTCGGTACCGAAGCGTTGAACGATCTGGTCGAGCGCGCCAGGAACCGGTGGCAAGCTCGCCAGCTGCTCGATCAGGGGCGTGCGGCGCGCGACCGCCTCGCGGCTTTCAACGGGTTGGCCGTCGCGAAACACCGGCCTCGACGACAGGTTCCCTTCCGAATCCGTGAAGGGTTCGTAGAGTTGAACTGGAAAGGAATGCTCGAGGTAATCGAGCACATATTCGCGTGGCGTGATGTCGACGCGGACATCGTTCCATTCCTGCGTCGGCACCTCCGCCAACCTGCGTTCCATCAGCGCCTCGGCGGTGGAGACGATCTGAATAACGGTCGAATGCCCGAATTGGAGATCCTGCTCGATCGAGCGGATCAGCGTCGGCGTCTTCATCGATGTCAGCAGGTGACCGAAGAAGCGCTGCTTGGCGCTTTCGAAGGCCGAGCGCGCGGCGGACTTGGCCTGGCGGTTCAACGTGCCGCTGTCGCCGGTGATGTTGGCGGCCCGCATGGCCGCGTCGAGATGGTTGTGAATGACTGCAAAAGCGCCGGCATAGGCATCGTAGATCCGCCGTTGCTCAAGCGTCAGTTCATGCTCGACCAGTTCATATTCGACGCCGTCGAAGGAGAGCGAGCGTGCCGTATAGAGGCCGAGCGCGCGAAGGTCCCGGGCGAGCACCTCCATTGCTGCCACGCCGCCCGCCTCGATCGCCTCGACGAACTCCGCGCGGGTCGAGAACGGGAAGTCCTCGCCGCCCCAGAGGCCAAGCCTCTGGCCGTAAGCCAGATTGGCGACGGTTGTCGCGCCGGTGGCGGAGACATAGACGACACGGGCGCCGGGCAGAGCATGCTGCAGGCGCAAGCCGGCGCGACCTTGCTGTGAGGGTGCGACATCGCCACGTTCTCCCTTGCCGCCGCCGGCATTCTGCATGGCGTGCGCCTCGTCGAATATGAGTACTCCGTCGAAATCCGAGCCCAACCATTCGACTATCTGCCTGACGCGCGAAACCTTCTCGCCATGGTCGTCGGAGCGCAGCGTGGCATAGGTTGTAAACAGGATGCCTTCGGGAAGCGTGATGGTGCGCCCTTGCGGAAAGCGCGACAGCGGCGTGACGAGCAGACGCTCCATGCCGAGCGCGGCCCAGTCGCGCTGTGCGTCCTCAAGCAGCTTGTCTGATTTCGAGATCCACACGGCCTTGCGCCGGCCTTGCAGCCAGTTGTCGAGCACGATGCTCGCCGACTGCCGGCCCTTGCCGACACCGGTCCCGTCGCCGATGAAGAAGCCGTGCCGGAAGCGCACCGCCGCCGGCGCTTCATCGGGTGCTGCTTTGACAACATCGAGCGTGTGGTCGACTGACCACGATCCGGCGAGAAACCCGCAATGGGCCTCGCCGGCCAGGATCACCGTTTCGAGCTGCGCGTCGGAAAGGGACGTCAGGATGTCGTCAGGCAGGGTCGGGCGATAAGTGGGCTTTGGCGGCGCGACAGACGCCATCGCCGCGGACTGGACCAGCCTGGTCGGGTGCGCCTGTGAGCCGGGAATACGGATCGTTTGCAATCCATATTCCTCGTAGATCGCGTCGGTCAGCCGTGCTCCCTCGACGGGCGTCCAATCGACCGTCTCGTACGACAGTTCAACGCCGACCGGCTCGGACAGCTGCCGGTGAACTGGGCCTGTGACAGTGCGGGCGAGATAGCCGCGAACCGTCGGCGGAGTGGCAGGAACCACCCTGACCGCCTCGGCGACCGGCAGCCTTGCTGGAACGTGTTCCTCGATCCAACTGAGCAAAGCGGAGACGTCCGGCGCAACGCCGAGCGCATTCGGAATGAGGAACGTTTCACCAGCGGGCCCCTTGTCGAAGACCGTCAGTCGGGTCTCGATCATCGTGCCATGCTTGGCATAGACGGCGCCACTGATCGTGGCGGTGAAAACGACACGACCATGCTCCTGGAGGCGCACGAATGCATCGCGCCACGCTGGCATCTCCGGCCCGAAACTCGCACCGGTGATGGTGACCAGCCGGCCCCCGTCGGCAAGTCGGGCGAGGGCTGAGGCGACATGGCGATAGGCCGCATCCGCGACGCGACCACGCACATTGGCGAGGACCGAGAACGGCGGATTCATCAGCACGACGGTGGGCAAGCTGGCGGGATCGAGATGATCATCGATCTGGGCCGCGTCGAACCGCGTGACCGCAAGGGCCGGGAAGAGAATGGACAGCAGGCCAGCACGGGTCTCTGCAAATTCGTTCAGGACAAGCGAGCCGCCCGCGATCTCGGCGAGGATGGCTAGCAGCCCGGTGCCGGCGGAAGGTTCAAGGACTCGGTCGAACGCAGTTATGGCGGCCGCGGAGACGGCTGCCAGGCCCAGCGGGATAGGTGTCGAGAATTGCTGCAGCGCCTGAGTCTCCTCGGAGCGGCGGGTATGCGTGGGCAGCAGGTCGGCGATCCGGTTGAAAAGCGGTAAGGCGGATGTCATGGAGCCGGCCTTGCGCAGAAGCGACCTGCCGTATCTGCGCAGGAACAGCGCGGTCGCGGCCTCGCAGGCGTCATAGGCCATCGCCCAGTTCCAGGCGCCGCTCGTGTCGGAGGCTCCGAATGAAGCTTCCATCGCGCTTCGCAGGACGACGGCATCGACGCGCCGGCCGCATTCGAGGTGGGGGAGCAGATGCAGGGCTGCCGCGTAGACCGCTGCGGCTGGATCGACAGGCGCGGCGGAAGGGACCGAACCGCCGACTACTGCGGGAGACAAGACGTTCATTGGAGATTCTCTGGAGAGCGAGACCGGGAAAATCCCGCCGGCGCTCTCTCTGACCGGACGGGCTCAAACCCGTCCCTGCCCGGACACTCACTCTCATCACAGGACGCAAAAACGCCCGGCACTCTTGCGAGAGCCGGGCGATAAGCTCGGGAGGAAGACGGCCTATTCGGCGGCGTCTAGCTGTTTTTCTTCTTGGTCGACCAAAGCGACATCGTTGTCACCTGCCAGGAATTCAGGCAGAGCTTCATCTTCGTCGCCAGCGGCAAGCCGCAGAGGCTCGGGCAGCCAGCCACTATCGGCGAGCAGGCGTTCAGCTTCCTTGGCCATGTCGCCCTTCTTGAGGTGGTCGATGAGCTGGGAGGCGCGCTCGCCAGCACCCTCGCGAACGGCTTCGAGGATACGCGCCTTGGTGACGCGGCCGAGATAGTTGCCGACAGTGGGGCGCCATCCGGCGGCGATCATGTCGAGCCCAACTGCCCGAGCAAGGCGATCGGCATCCGCAAGGCGCTGCTGGACGCCGTGCGTTGAGATGGCGCCGTTACCGTAGCGATCGGCCCTTTCGTAAAGGGCGTTGACGCCGAGGGATGCGCAATGGGCGAACAGCTCAGCTTGCTCGGTACCCGTCAGTCCAGAGAGCGCGTCCCACAGGTCGGCGACGTCCGTTGGAAGACGCTTTTCCCAGGCCTCGTGGCTGGCCTGGATCGAGCGCGCATACGTCGTATCTCGAAGCCCTTCCGACTGGACTGGAAAGACTGTGCCACGGACAAAGACTTCCATCGCCACGCCTTGCGCGCTGTAGCGAGAGAAAGCGTCACGGACGAATTTGTGAAGCACGGCCAGAAAAGCGGTTGCCGAATCGTTTGCGAGCTTGTCACGCAGAGCCAGCGTGCGATCCGCGGTCAGTTCCATGATCAGCCGATCCGGCAATGGCTTGATGCCATCCTCCTCATCATCGTCCGTGTCGACCGGCTGGCCACCGATCGTGATGACGGCCCGCTGATTAGAGCCTGTGGCCGAAGCGCCGGATCCGTCGATGCCGGGATCGTTGTCGCCCTCGGCCGTTAAGGGCGCCTCATCCTCCGGCTTCACATAGCCGCGCTCCACGAGAAGCGCTCCGTCCGTATCGATGCTGACGAAGACACCCGCACGCACGATTTCCGCCGGATCGAAACGAACGGGGCGCGCCTCGATCGATTTGATCGCCGTTTCGATCTCGCCAAACCGCTGGTCGACGTCATCCGGCAACTCGTCCGCCTCCTCGTACTGCTTCTGAAGCTTGTCGAACTCCCCACGCAGCGCATCGAGCG
>NZ_JBFUGJ010000189.1:0-11626 GCF_056402975.1 Mesorhizobium sp. P3_A9
GTCCCAGATGTGCTCGCCTTGATCGCGCTGCTGGCAAAGCTCACCGTGCCAGTCCCGGTGCCCGAGCTGTCGGCGCGGAGATTGATCGCACCGCCTCCGGAGCTCGTCAGGCTCGCATTGACCACAATATTTCGATTGGCGTTGAGCGTAAGCGAATTGCCGCTCGCCCATGTCACGGCATTGGCGACCGTGATGTCGCCGGTCTGGCTGCCGGCGGTGCCGGTCGTGAGCGTGACATTGGCATTGGCGAGCGCGCTTTGCAGCGTCGAAACGCGCAGGATCGAGTTGTTGCCGCTGGCGGTGTAGGTCCCCCCTGATCCGGAAGCAGCAGGGGATCCTGTCGTTGTCTGGATCGTCAGATTGTAGGGATCAAGCAGCAGGTACCCCGTATCGCCGAACCGGGCGCTCAGATCGACATTGCCGTCGAAATCGAGGACGCCATGGCTCGACACCTCGGTGGACCCGCCATTGCCGCCCTGCTCGCCGCCGCGCGCCGAGATCATGCCCTCGAAGCCCGTCACCGCATCGGACCAGACAATGACGGTGCCGCCATCGCCGTTACCCGTCGCATCGGCCTTGATCGTGGTCGCCGCGTCGATCTCGGTGGTGTCGGCGTGCTGGAGCGTGCCTGAGCCCCGATAGTCGCCGCCGATCTTCACCGTGCCGCCGCCATCCTTGCCCGAGGCATCGACCTTGGCTGCCTTGAGCTTCAGTTTGCGGCCGGTGACCGTGACCTTGCCGCCCTTGCCGCCGGCTTTGGCCGAGGCATCGAGCGTGCCGGTGATTTCGACGGACCCCTCATCGCCGCCGAGCACGATGGCGCCGGATTGGCCGGACACGGTGCGGGCCTCGATGACACCGGACATGTTGACGGCCTGGCGTGCGGCATCGCGCACCGCAGCCACCTTGAGCTCGACTGTCCCGCCATCAGCGCTGATCAAGCCGGAATTGCTGACCAGCGCGTTGCTCCCATCCGCCTTGGTCGGCACCGAAACCTGCAAAAAGCCGTCGCCGGAAAGGTCGAGCGTCGCCTTCTCGCCCGACCCCAGCCCGACCTTGCCCAAGGGCACGCTGATCGAGCCGGCATTGTCGACGCTGCCGCCGATCAGAGCCGCATAACCGCCACGGCCGATCGAGACGGAGCCTTCGTTTGAAACAGCCGCCGAGGCGCCTTTGCCCTGGAACGTGAGCTTCCCTGCCTTGAAGTCGTCATCGCTGATATCGAGCGAGGAGCCGACGAAACCGGCGGCACTGACCTTGCCGGTCTTGGAGATGGCGATGCCATTGGGGTTGACGAGGAAGACCTGGCCATTTGCGTTGAGCTGGCCGGCAATTGTCGATTTGGTGCCGCCAGTGACGCGGTTGAGCATCGTCGAGGTTGATGTCGGCTGGTCGATGTTGACGGTCGCCCCAGCACCGATCGAAAAACTCTGCCAGTTGACGATGGCCGAGTTTGTCGACTGCTTGATGTCCAACTGCGAGGACGACGGGTTCGAGATGGTGACGCCGCCGGAGGCGACGCTGCCGCCGGTCGGCAGTTGCTGCGCCCGCGCCGAGGTGAAACCGACAAGCGCGGTCGAGGCCAGCAACAGCGCCATCAGCGGCGCGCTGGTGCGGTTGCGGCGGTATGGTGGGTGGCTTCGCATGCTCACGCCTCAGAACTGGATCGCGCCGGCGAGCGAAAAGCGATCGCTGGTCGGCACATGGTCGTCGCGATGCTGGCGGCCCCATTCAAGGGTCAGGCTGGCATTGGTCGGATCGCCCGCAAGTGCCGTGCCGACCTTCAGCCCAAGCCCGTATGACGCACCGACGATGTCGGCCGTCTCGAGCACGGTCGGCATTTCGAGATGGACCTGGCCGACAGCGCCGAAGACATAGGGCGACAGCGAAACAATGCCGCCGGTGAATGGCACGTACCAGGGCGAGGATACCTCACCGCGCAGCACATAGCCGGAATCGCCCTGCAGGGCGCCGGCGTCGAAACTCGACAGGCCGTTGGCGCCGGTGAGCCCGATCTGCTCCGACTGCAACAGCGGCTTGCCGAACGAGGTCTGCGCGCGGGCATAGAGGTCAAGGCCGAGATGGGTGGCCAGTGGCTGGCTGTAGCTGGCCGAGACCTCCAGTTTCTGGAACGCGGCGTCGGCGCCCTGGCGCGACAGCGGCAGCAGTGGCGTGGCGTCGGCTGCGGAACGCGCGCCGAGCCCGTCAATGCCGAACGAAGCCACGACATTGCCGGTAAAGACCCCGCCGAGCGGCGTGAACCAGGTCGCGTCCGTGCCGAATCTGATGATGCGCAGCCGATCCTCGGCGATCGGCAGCGAGATAGGCGTCACCGCATTGAGAAAATCGTTCTGCGCGTCGAAGGAGAGTTCGCTGCTGACGGTCAGTTCGCGGCTGCGGATCCAGGAATAGCGAAGCCTGGCCGAATAACGCTCGAATTCACTGCCGAAGCCGAGCGTGCCAGGCTCGGCGGTCGGATCGGCGCGTGTGCGGGTGGCTTCCAGGTTGAGCGTCAGCCCGTCATAGCCGATCGGCACAACGATGCCGGCGGCATAGTTGCGGTTGCGCGGAGCATCGGTGAACAGGCCGCTCTCGCCGCCATCGGGATAGCCGCCGATGCGCACATAGACGAGCTCGCCGAGGCCGAGCAGCGAGTTGAAATCGACGCCGACGCCGGTCGACCAGCGCTGCAGCGATGGCGACAGCGAGTTGTCCACGGTGACCTGGCCGCCAAGCGGACGGTACTTGCCGTCGATGACCAGCACGCTGGCGCCCTTGGCGGTGCCGGCCTGCAAGGTCGAGCGCAGCCTGGCGCCCGGCGTGTCGCCGGCCAGAAGCAGTTTGCGCTCGATCGCTGACAGCTTGATGCTTTTTTGCCCGACCAGCGGCGCCAGCGTTGCCTCGACCCGTCCGCGTATGCGCTCGGGCAGGTTGCTGGTGTCGATCCGTTCGAGGTAGCCGTCGATAACGACGAGCCTGAGCCTGGCGCCGTCATTGAGCTTCTGCGCCGGCAGCACGACCCGAACCAGCGCATAGCCGGCGCGGCCATATTCAGTCTCCAGCGCGCGCGCCGCCGCAAAGATTTCCGCCGCCGTCACCGTGCGATGGGCGAGGCCCGCGACGATCTTGCGCGTTGCCTCGGCCATGTCGGGCAGGCCGCCCTCGACGCTGACATCCCTGAGCTTGACCTGCAGCTTCTCAGCGCCCGCCGGCGCCTCGAGACCCGATCCTTCCGGGATCGTAACGCCAGCCATGTTGGCCTGCGGCGGTGGGCGGAAGGTTGGCGGCGTGATCTGGCTGGCCGTCTCAGCGAATGCACCGGTGGGGAGCCATAGACATATCGAAGCGGCGAGCATGGCGGACCACCCACCACGCGCCCCGGGCCTGCAGGAAACAGGCAGGCCTTCGGCTTGTTTGCCAATCGCGATCTTGCTTCTATACTTCACCCGGCCACTCGTAATTCGAGGTACATGCGGGCAAGGCTTCGCCGCCGGGCGATCTCTGATCGCTCGTCTTTGCCGCCGTTTCTCGAATTCATGTCCGAAAGGCATGCCCCCGCCCCTCGGATGACGCGGAAACTATGCCTGGCCCTGATGAAGGTCAATTCAACCTGCGGCTGTTCGGCTGACTATTATTGGGAGGGGTTTTCGAAGCTATAGCAATTAGTTAGCAAGTTGCGCCGCCAACCTGTCGCACTTTGACCGGTCCAGTTCTCGGCATTTGGTACCTCTGGACACAAGTGTTGAAGGCTGGAAAATGGGCAACGAAACTCCGCTGTCCGAGTTGATTCAAGTGATCAGGAGATCCGCGCTGAAACTGGAAGACATAGCGGCCCATCCGGCCTTGCACCGCTACGTTCAGGAACAGTCGCAGTCCCTGATCCGAATTTATGAGGAAACCCCGCGACTGGCTTCCATCTTTGCCACGCAGCAGCGCTGGCTGATGGCCCATGTCGGCCTGGCCATGCATTTCAGGCGCGATCCGAACGACCGCCGCAAGGAACTGACAGTCTCGCGTTTCATCGAGGTCGTGCACAAGAACGCCGTGGCCAGCCGCAACACGGCGGACGCATTCATCAAGGAGATGTTGCACTACAACATCGCCGAGTATGTCGCGGGCGGGGACGGCCGCACCCATCCCTTGCAGCCGACAGCGGCCACCATTGAGAGATTCACCGGCTGGGTGATGGCCCATCTGCGCACGCTTGACCATATCGATGGCGGCGACCGGCTGACCAGATACCTGGACCGGCCCGACATGCTTGCCACGCTGCAGCCCCTAGTGGCCGACGGCCTGCTTGCGTCAAAGCCGGTGCGCGAACCCAACCAGACCTTTTCCCTGTTCATCTGGCTCAACAATGGCGGCATCGTCATGGATTGGCTGATGTCCGGCATCGATCCCGACCATGCCGGCCTGGAACAGATTCCAACCAGCGTGGTGTCGATCGGCGACTTCGCCAAATGGCTCAAGCTGTCGCGGACCCATCTCGGCCGCAAACTGCGCACCGCCGAGGAACTCGGCAGCATCGGCTGGCTTGGCCAGCGTGGCCATTCGGTGATGTGGGTGTCGCACGGCTTCTATGAGGAATACATGACCGTCCAGGCCGCCAAGCTGGCCGTCGTCGACAACGCCTTCAAAGCATGCTTTCCGCCATCGCAAGGCGGCGGCTGAGCAGCCCCGCGCACAAGGGCGAATTTCGGGGGAACTCGTGAAGCGGATTTCCGTCTGGAATTAAGTCGAAACTTCCACTGTACACATTCACTCACTATTGACGGCCGGCGTCTGGACACGAGCCGCGAAGGCTGAAAATGTGGTTTTCGCGTCTTCGCAACAAGGGGGCTTATCGCAGCGGGGGAGAATGGCGCTCACATTGGAAGAGATTGCCGGCCATCCGGCATTGCATCGCTGTGTTCGCGTCCAGGCGCAGGCGATGAACCAGACCTATGAGACGAACCCGCGGCTTTCCTCGGTGTTCGCCACGCAGCAACGCTGGCTGATGGCGCATATCGGCCTCGCCCTTTATTTCAGGCGCGAGCCCGACGACTATCGCAAGGAACTGACGGCGGCGCGTTTCATCGACGTGATCCGCCAGAATTCGGTGGCCAGCCGCAACACCRCCGACGCCTTCATCAAGGAAATGCTGCACTACGGTTTCATCGAGTATGCGCCCGCGACACAAGATGGCCGCATCCGCCCCCTGCAGCCGTCGGCGGCCTCGCTGGAGCCGGTTACCCTCTGGCTGATGGCGCATCTGCACACGCTGGACAGTCTCGACGGTGCGAACCGCCTGGCCCTCTTCCTGGCACGGCCGGACGCACTCGCCATGGTGCAGCCAGGGATTGCCGATGGCTTGCTCTCGTCCAATCCGGTGCGCGAGCCCAAGCAGACCTTTTCCCTGTTCACCTGGCTCAACAATGGTGGCGTCGTCATGGACTGGCTGATAGCGGGCGTCGATCCGGATCATGCCGGCCTCGATCGAATCCCGACGGGTGTCGTGTCGATGGGTGATTTCGCCAAGTGGCTCAARCTGTCKCGAACCCATCTGGCGCGCAAGCTGCGCGATGCCGAGGACCTCGGCAGCATCGGTTGGCTCGGCCAACGCGGCAATTCGGTGATGTGGATGTCGCCCGATTTCTACCAGGAATACATGACCGCCCAGGCGGTCAAACTGGCCATCATGGATGCCGCCCTCACCGAGGCCTTTGGTTCGGCGACAGGCCGCTGAGCGGTACGGCATCCCCCATGCGGGGGATGCACGAACCCGTCATGCCGTTAGCACTCCAATTGTCGCTATGCGCGGCGCTATGATTGGAGAGGGACCTGCATGAAAAAGCGTTACGAAAAGCCGACACTGGACAAGCGTCAGAAGCTGTCCAGCGTCACTGCGGCATGTACGCCCTCCACCTGTGTCGATTGATGCTCGCCGAGCTTCACCGACACTTACGCTGAGCTGACTCGGCGTTCTCAATCGATGTCGAACGAGACGCCCTGGGCAAGCGGCAGCGCCTTGGAATAGTTCACCGTGTTGGTGGCGCGCCGCATATAGGCCTTCCACGCATCGGAGCCGCTCTCGCGGCCGCCGCCGGTTTCCTTTTCGCCGCCAAAAGCACCGCCGATCTCGGCCCCCGACGTGCCGATATTGACATTGGCGATGCCGCAGTCCGAACCGTCGACACCGAGGAAGCGCTCGGATTCCTGCAGGTCGCGGGTGAAGATCGACGACGACAGGCCGGCGCCAACGGCATTGTGCTCGTCGAGCACGGCGTCGAAATCCGAATATTTCATCACATAGAGGATCGGCGCGAAGGTCTCTTCCGTCACCGGCGACACTTGGCTTTGCATTTCGACCAGCGCCGGATGCACATAATAGGCATCGGGGTGGCCATTTTCGACCCGCGTACCGCCGGTCACCTTGCCGCTATGGGCGGTGGCCTCCTTCAGTGCCTTCTGCATGGCATCGAAGGCCGCCTTGTCGATCAGCGGCCCGACCAGCGAAGAGGTCTCCAGCGGATTGCCGACCGAAACGCTCTCGTAGGCCTTCTTCAGCCGCGGCACCAAGGCATCGTAGACGCTCTCATGCACGAACAGACGCCGCAACGTTGTGCAGCGCTGGCCTGCCGTGCCCATGGCGCCGAAGGCGATGGCGCGCAGCGCCATGTCGAGATCGGCGGTCGGGCAGACGATGCCGGCATTGTTGCCACCCAATTCCAGCACGGCGCGCGCAAAGCGCTTGGCCAGGCGCGGGCCGACATCCCGGCCCATGCGGGTCGAGCCGGTGGCCGAAACCAGCGGCACCTTGGGATGGTCGACCAGGATTTCGCCGACGGCGCGGTCGCCAATCAGCACCGGCGCCAGGCCCTGCGGCGCATCAGTGCCGAAACGTTTCACCGCGCGCTTGAAGATCGCCTCGCAGGCAAGTGCGGTCAGCGGCGTCTTCTCCGACGGCTTCCACACCACCGCGTCACCGCAGACCAGCGCCAGTGCCGCATTCCACGACCACACCGCGACCGGGAAGTTGAAAGCCGAAATGACACCGACGACGCCGAGCGGATGCCAGGTTTCCATCATGCGATGGCCCGGACGCTCGGTGGCGATGGTCAGACCATACAACTGCCGGGACAGACCGACGGCGAAATCGCAGATGTCGATCATCTCCTGCACTTCACCCAGCCCCTCGGATGGGATCTTGCCGACCTCGATCGACACCAGCCGGCCAAGCTCGGTCTTGTGCGCACGCAGTTCCTCGCCAAGCAGCCGCACCAGTTCGCCGCGCCGGGGACCCGGCACCATTCGCCAGGACTGGAACGCCTTGTGTGCGGCATCGATGGTCTTGGCCGCATCGGCCGGCGAGATCGTCTTCAGCGCCGCGATCTCTTCGCCCGTCACCGGGCTGCGCACGATAAGGTCGCCGCCGACAAGTGCGTCCTTGGCCACACCCAGTTTCGCCAGCAGCTCAGCTGTTTCCTTCGCTATGGTCATTTTTGTCCCTTTCAGATCCCGTCATGTGGCGTCGGATCAAACCGCCGCCATGTCGCCCGCGCGCCGAAAAAAGGCACTTCAGGCACAGTCATGGCGTGGCCTTACTCGTTTCAGGGGAAAATCGCCACCCCGGCATGGTCCAAGCCAAACTTGCACGATTGAGCCAGGGACGATTGAGCCAGACGGGCAGACGCGGCTCAGTTGGCCTTTTTCGCCGGCGCGCGCACGGCACCGTCTTTCATCAAGCGGTCGATATGCATGCGGATATGGGCCGCTTCCGCCGCCGTGTTGGCAAGCGCGATGGCGCGATCGAAGGCGACACGCGCCTCCTCGCCCCGGTCGAGTTGCATCAGCAGCCCGCCCTTGAGACCGAAGAAATGGAAATAGCCGGAAAGTCTTTCTTCCAGCGGCTCGATCATGGCAAGCGCTGCCTCCGGGCCCCGTACCTTCGAAACCGCCACCGCACGGTTGAGCGTGATGACAGGCGAGGGCTGCATCTGTTCGAGCAGGCCGTAGAGCAGGTCGATCTCCACCCAGTCGGTGTCCTCGGCCTTCTCTGCCCGCGCATGCAGGGCGGCGATCGCCGCCTGTACCTGGTAGGGGCCGGGCTTGCGATGGCGCAACGCCTTGTCGACCAGCGCCAGCCCTTCGTCGATCATCTTGCGGCTCCACAGGCCACGATCCTGGTCCTCGAGCAGCACGATCTCGCCATCTCCGTCGAAACGGGCCGGGGCGCGGGCATGCTGCAGCAAAAGCAGCGCCGCCAGCCCCATGATCTCCGGCTCKGTCTGGAACAGCCTRAGCAGCAGSCGGGCCAGCCGAATCGCCTCTTCGCAGWGTGGCGCACGGGCCGGCGCCTCGCCGCTGTTGGTCGAATAGCCYTCGTTGAAGATCAGGTAGACCATSGCCGCGACAGCCGCGAGCCGCTCGGAGCGCTCGACCGCACCTGGCGTCTCGAACGGTACGCCGGCGTCGGCTATGCGCGCCTTGGCGCGGGTGATGCGCTGCTCCATGGCGCTCTCGCCAACCAGGAAGGCGCGCGCGATCTGCTTGACGGTGAGGCCGGAGACGATGCGCAGCGCGACTGCGATCTGCTGTGTTGCCGGCAGGTCGGGATGGCAGCAGATGAACAGCAGCCGCAATATGTCGTCGCGGTAGTGCGCGCCGTCCAGCCGCTCGGCAATATCGCTCTCGGCATCTTCCAGATCGGAAATCTTGTCCTCTTCCGGCATCGGCGCCTGCTTGGCGCGCTTGCGCACAGCATCGATGCCGCTGTTGCGGCCGACAAAAATCAGCCAGGCCGCCGGATCACGCGGCGGCCCGTTCTGCGGCCAGTTCTTCAGTGCCCTGAGGCACGCATCCTGGAAAGCCTCCTCCGCCGTATCGAGATCGCGGAAATAGCGCAGCAGCGCGCCCATCGCCTGCGGGCGGGCGGCGCTGATCGCGGAGCTGATCCAGGCCAGTTCGGTCATACGGCCACCTTGGTGGGATTGAACACCGACACCGGCCGGATCTCATAGGATCCTCCGCTCGGGTTGACCTCGGAGAGCTCACGGGCGAATTCGACGGCCTCGTCGAGATCGGCGCATTCAAGCGTATAGAAACCGAGGAACTGCTCCTTCGTCTCGGCGAACGGCCCGTCGATGACCACCGATTCGCCCTTGACCTTCCGCAGCGTCGTCGCCGCCGTCGTCGGCAAAAGCCGCGCTACCGGGCCGAGCCGGCCGGCCTTGGCGTACTTGTCCTGAACGTTGAGGAGATTGGCCATGACTTCATCGTCCTGCGCCTTGCTCCATGAGCTGACGACGTCTTCGGAGGCATAGCAGAGGATGGCGTAGAGCATATCTGGTCCTTTTCTGTATCAAAGGACGAAACAGTAGGACCGATCCCGACACGACGTCGATAAAAAAATCCGGATGGAGCGACCGCCAATTGCTGCGCGTCACCCTTCGTGCGTCTTCAACCATCTCAACACGAGAGCCTCCTCGTCATCGAGACCCTCAATGGACCGCTTGCGCTTGTTGGCTGGCGCCATTTCATCAAGCAATCGCGCCTGCGACCAGGCCTCGAAAACCTGCGGGTGGATATAGCATTTGCGGCAGACGGCCCGGGTGTTGCCCAGCCGCTCGGCCACTCTGTCGATGACGCTGTTCATCACCCGCTTTTGCTGCGCCTGGCTGTCGGGCAGTTCCGTCTGCGCAAACAGCGACGCGGCATGGATGGTGCCGCCCCAGGTGCGGAAATGCTTGGAGCTGAACGCATCGCCGGCGGCGTCCCGGATGTAGCCGTTGACGTCGTCGGAGCGAACGGGGCGTCTGTTGCCGTCCTCGTCGAGATACTGGAACAGCTTCTGGCCCGGCAGCTCCTGCGCGCCCCGAACGATCCCGGCGATGCGGCGGTCGACCAGCTTCAGTTTCCATTCCTTGCCGGATTTACCCTTGAAGGCGAAGCGCAGGCTCGATCCCTTGATGTCGACATGGCGGTCACGCAACGTCGTCAGGCCGAAGCTCTTGTTGTCGCGCGCATAGGCGGCATTGCCGACGCGGATCATCGTGTTGTCGAGCAGCCAGACGACCGCGGCGACGACGCGCTCGAACGGCAGGCCGTGACGACGCAGATCGCTGTCGATCGTGCGCCGCAGCTTGGCCAGGCTTTCGGCGAAGGCGACGAGGCTCGAATATTTGGCGCCGTCGCGTTCTTGCGCCCATTGCGGATGATAGCGGTACTGCTTGCGCCCTCGCTGATCCCTGCCGGTCGCCTGGATGTGGCCATCCGCGTCGGGCGAGATCCAGACATTCGTCCAGGCCGGCGGAATGACGATCGCCTCGATACGCGCCCTGGCGGCATCCGAGACGGGCTTCCCGTTCGGTCCCTTGTAGGAAAATCCCTTGCCTGTCTTCAGCCGCCGGATGCCGGGCTCGGCATCGCTGACATAGTTAAGTGCGGCGTCCCTGGCCGAGATCTGCGCCCTTGGCCGTGGATGATCTTCCCCTCCAATCGGCCGACCAAAATGCACCTCTGATTTGTCCAGCATGTCCACTCCACCGGATTATCCGAAGATAAGCAACGGATCGTCCGCCGGTTCCGAACGGCGGATGAAATGCTATCTTTTGGCCTCGGGCGCGAGATCGGCCATCCACATCTGGCCATCATCGACATGGTGCGGCAGGTACTCGCGACCGGCAGCGATTGACTCGAAGCGAGCATTGGTCTCGTCGGCTAAATAATCATAGCCGATGTCTTGCATCTCATGTTTGGGATCGAGCTGCCGGTAGAGAGCTTGTCGGCCCGAACGCCGCTTGGGCTCGATCATCTTGAGATGGTATAAATTCAGATCGCTATTCCTCTCCTTGAACCCAATGCCCTCAGGATACCAAAGTCCGTGCAGGTCCTTCGATCGGTATTGCGCCGGATCGTAGGCTCGAAAAAGACGGTGCTGGATCTTGGTACCCCAGATGCCGTCCACTCGGTAATCCGTCGATGAATACATTTCGCGGAAGTGAAACCCCCACGCGATGCGCCGGCGGCGGCTGGTCAATTGTCCAATTCGATCAGCCGTCGCGTATTCCAGCCGTTCATCAGGATCCACGGCCAGAATCCAGTCTGCCCCAGCGTCACACGCCGATTCGAGCAACAATCGTCTCCGATGGGTCTCGCTGCTGAAAATGCCCTGCGCCTGGCGGTCATCGAAGGCGATCCAGCCATCAACGATTGGGTCCAGATTGGCGAGGAGGTCAGGCACCAGATGCGCATCATAACGATAGCTGAAAACCGCGATCGTTCTCTGACGCGTCCAGAACAATCTGCCGCGCCGCCAGCGCCTTGGCTTCATGTGACTAGAGATCATCCCTGCGTCGTCCGTTTTTTCCAGTGGTTGCGGGCGCCGAGATACACGCCGACAGACTTCACGAATAAAACCAAGGAAACGACCGGCATCAATCGCATGGCGAAGGTCCGTTCCGCTCCGGACAGTCCGATCCGGGCTAGTTTTCGAACCTGCCGACGATCCCGAAAAGTGGAGCGGGCAAGTTTAAAAGGGCTGGTCTGGGTTGTTCCGGCAGAATAGGCGCCGTTGCGATAACCGCGCTTGCATTGGTCGACGATAAGGCCGAGCAACCCCGTCTCGTTGCGATGGATCGTCCTAACC
>NZ_JBFUGJ010000190.1:0-11596 GCF_056402975.1 Mesorhizobium sp. P3_A9
CTGTAACGCTACCTACGGTTTTACCCGGTTGACAGCAGGTAGCAGATGTCCATTATTGTGCAGTGCAGCATTTGGGGGTGCTAATTAAGGTAGTAGGCGTACGGGCGTGAGTGACATCCATAGTATTCAATACCTTCGAGGGCTTGCCGCTTTCTCTGTAGTCCTCTTTCATATCAGCGAGCAGTTCGGCGGCCCGTTCGCAATTGGTGCGGCAGGGGTCGACCTGTTTTTTGTCATCAGCGGTTTCATCATGTGGGTGACCACGGTCGATCACCCTGTCGATCCACAGCGTTTCATGTGGCGACGGATCGTTCGTATCGTGCCGCTTTATTGGATTGTCACGCTGCTGACCGCGCTGGCAATTTTCGTCAAACCGCAATTTCTCTTCGGACATGTGCTGAGCCCGGCAAATCTCGTCGGCTCGCTGTTGTTTCTTCCGATCACGCAGAATGGTGCACTTCACCCCGTGGTGATCCAGGGCTGGACGCTGTGTTATGAAATGATGTTTTACGTCATTTTCGCCTTGTCACTCTTGCTGGGCGAGAAGCAGCGTTTTGCCGCGCTGATCGGCGTGCTGACGGCGCTGGTGGTGTTGAACGTGTTGCTGCTGAAAGGCTACGCCGAGGCGTTTACCTCGCCCATCGTGCTCGAGTTCGCGGCTGGCATTGTCGTCGGGCGCCTGTGGATGAAGGATGTTCGGCTCCAGCTTGTGTTGGCGCTGTCGCTGGTTGTCGGCGGATTTATCTTGCTGGTCATGGTCCAGATGCTCGACCCCGAAATGCCCCGTGTCCTGCGTTGGGGTGTTCCGTCGATGCTGGTCGTTGCCGGCGCGGTTTTTGCCGAGCGCGCCAGGCCGTTCAGCCCCATGGCCTTGTTCACATTTTTCGGCAATGCCTCGTATTCGATCTACGTCTGGCATGTGCTGGTGGTTGTCGTGGTAACCGGCATCATATTGCGGCTTGGGGTTCCGCCAGGTTGGCAACCGGCGTCGGTTGCCTTTGTCAGCATTGCGATTTCCGCAGCGCTCTATCTGATTGTCGAAAAGCCGCTGACCGGCTTGCTCAAACCGCTCACGCGCCAAAAGCCCGCAACAGGTCAAGCCATAGTTTGACTTGCACCTGCCGCGGATTGAAACATGGATTCAAGGTGCGGCAGGTGAATCCGTTGTAGCGCGTCGCGCTTCTATTCCCGGCTGCGTCTTGCCGCGTGGCCTTCGCGCGAGCGGCGGCGCGGGGCGGCGTCGCCGGCGACACCGTCCTCGCTGACCGTCTTGCGCGGCGGCAGTTTCACCGCCGCCGACAGTTTCGGGAACGGGTCGACCTTGTTCGGCAGCGCCATGGCGTAGACGAAATGCTCCTGGAATTTTGGTTCCAGCGCGGTCTCGATCTTCTCGATCTGGCTCACCGTCTCCTCGATCTCGCGGCGATAGCCACGATTGAGCAGCGCCATGCGCGCGCCGGCGCCCGCGGCGTTGCCGACGGCCGAAACCTTGTCGAGGTCGCAATCGGGGATCAGGCCCAGCACCATGGCGTATTTCGGATCGATGAAGGAACCGAAGGCGCCGGCGAAATGGATGCGGTCGACATGCTCGGTGTTCTGCTTTTCCATCAGCAGCTTGGTGCCGGCATAAAGCGCTGCCTTGGCGAGCTGGATGGCGCGCACGTCGGTCTGGGTGATGGTGATCTTCGGCTCGCCTTCCTTCAGCACATAGGAGAAGGTGCGACCGTTGGCGATGACTCGCGGCGAGCGCGCGGCCAGTGAGCCGTCGACGACGCCGTCCTCCGAGATGATGCCGGCGAGATACATCTCCGCCACGATCTCGATGATGCCGGAGCCGCAGATGCCGGTGACGCCGGTCGCCTGCACGCTGTCGAGGAAGCTTGGCTCATCGGACCACAGCTCCGAGCCGATGACGCGGTATTTCGGCTCCAGCGTCTCGGGATCGATGCGCACGCGCTCGATGGCGCCTGGCGCGGCACGCTGGCCGCCGGAGATTTCGGCGCCCTCAAAGGCCGGGCCGGTGGGCGAGGAGGCCGCCACGACCCGCGCACGATTGCCGAGCACGATCTCGGCATTGGTGCCGACGTCGACGATCAGCATCATCTCGTCCTGGCGATGCGGACCTTCCGACAGTGTCACCGCTGCCGCGTCGGCGCCGACATGGCCGGCGATGCAAGGCAGCATATAGAGGCGCGCGCCCTGGTTGAGCTTGAGGCCGATGTCGGAGGCCTTGATACGCACCGCGCCCGAGACGGCGAGCGCGAACGGGGCGCCGCCGAGCTCGGTCGGATCGATGCCGAGGAACAGATGGTGCATGATCGGATTGCCGACGAAGACGGAATCCAGAATGTCGTTGCGCTGGACATTGCCTTCCGCGCAGACCTTGTCGACGAGGCTGGAGATCGCCTCGCGCACGGCCACCGTCATACCTTCGCGGCCGTCCGGGTTCATCATCACATAGGAGACGCGGCTCATCAGATCCTCGCCGAAGCGGATCTGCGGGTTCGACGTGCCGGACGAGGCGGCGACGCGGCCCGACAGCAGCGACACCAGATGCATGGCGATGGTGGTTGAGCCGATATCGCAGGCCAGCCCATAGGCCTCGTTCTTGAGGCCCGGCCACAAAGCGATGACGCGTGCGATATCGCTGTCGGCATCCTTGTGGATGGCGGCGGTGGCGGTCCAGTTGCCCTTGCGCAGGATACCCTGCACCTGCGGCAGCAGGTAGAAGTCGAATTCGAGGTTTTTAAAGCCCCAATCCTTCATCAGCGCGATCTTCAGCCGGTCGAGATCGCCGAGCGGCTTGTGCATGTCGGGCTCTTCGATCTCGACATAGCACATGCGGATCGCCGTATCGCGGGCGATCACCCTGGTGTCGGCATCCTTGCGGATGGTCTGCGCATTGATGACCGTATCCTGCGGCACGTCGATGACGAGGTCGCCGAGGATCTGCGCCGAGCAGGAGAGGCGGCGCCGTTCAGGCAGGCCGCGCACGCGCTCGTAGCGCTCTTCCTTGGGGCCCTTGGGCGAGATGTGGTCGTTGGAGGAGACGATCTTGTGCTTGGCGAAATTGCCTTCCTGCACCTCGATCTGACAACGCCCGCAGGTGGCACGGCCGCCGCAGACGCTCTCGACATAGACGCCAAGCTGGCGTGCGGCATCGAGCACGGGCGTGCCGACGGGAAACCGCCCGCGCTTGCCTGACGGCATGAACAGCACGAGCGGATCGGTGATGTTGGCAGGTGAATTCACGATTGCGCGCTTATCCCCGACCCATCCGGGCTTCACGGCCGCCGCGACGGCGACCGCCGGCAGCACCGTCGCCCGGTGCATTGACCTGCGTCGGTGCGGCAACCGCCTGGCCACCTTCGGCCGGCTTGTAGTCCTTGTAGGTGCGGATCCAGTTGGTGCAGTTCTCGTCGGTGCCGTTGAGCACATTGGCGCCGCGCACGGCTTCCATTTCCTGCGGACGCACCGGGTTCATGATCGCCGAGGTCATGCCGGCGCCGATCACCATCGGGATGAAGGCGGCGTTGATGCCATGGCGATGCGGCAGGCCGAAGGAGATGTTGGACAGGCCGCAGGTGGTGTTGACCTTAAGCTCTTCGCGCAGGCGACGCAGCAGCGCGAACACCTGGCGGCCGGCATCGCCCAGCGCGCCGATCGGCATGACCAGCGGGTCGACGACGACGTCATGCGCCGGAATGCCGAAATCGGCGCAGCGCTGCACGATCTTCTTGGCGACGGCAAAGCGAACGTCCGGATCCATCGAAATGCCGGTCTCGTCGTTGGAGATGGCGACGACCGGCACGTTGTATTTCTTGACCAGCGGCAGGATGGCTTCGAGTTTTTCCTCCTCGCCGGTGACGGAATTGACCAGCGGGCGGCCCTTGGCGACCTTGAGTGCTGCTTCGATCGCGGCGGTGACCGAGCTATCGATGGATAGCGGCAGGTCGACCAGCCCCTGCACGATCTCCAGCGTCTGCACGAGAAGGCCGGGTTCGGTCTCGTTCGGGTTGACCGAGGTGACGCCGGCGTTGACGTCGAGCATGGTGGCGCCGCAGGCGGCCTGTTCCAGCGCGTCCCTGATCACGGTGTCGAAATTACCGGCGATCATCTCGGCGGCGAGCTTCTTGCGGCCGGTCGGGTTGATGCGCTCGCCGATGACGCAGAAGGGCTGGTCGAAGCCGATGATGATCTCTCGTGTCGCCGAGGCGACGATGGTCCGGGTCATGAAGTTTCTCCGCCTTGATATAAAGTGCTTCTTTATATCGTCTCTGGTTTCGTTCCAGGGTCTGGTGATGGGCCGCGCTCAGTGCGCGGTCTTTACCATGTCCACCTGTGTTTCGGTAATCTCGTCGTGCAGTATGTGGTCGAGCCGGTCGGCAACCATCTGGTCGTCGCGACGGATCTCGCGCTTCCAGGGCTGGCGGCCCTTCAGCACGCCCGATTCATCGACGATCTCGGCGACATATTCCTCCTGGCGGTAGGCCATCACATGGACGCCCGAGATGCCGGGGATTTCCTTCACCTCGTTGATGATGTCGATGCAGAGCTGCTTGCCTTCCTTCTTCTGGTCTTGCGCGCCTTCCAGCCGCTTGATGATAGCGTCCGGGATGTGGATACCCGGCACGTTGTTGCGGATCCACTTGGCCGTCTTGGCCGAGGCGAGCGGGCCGACGCCGCACAGGACGAACACCTTCTCGGTGTGGCCGAGATCGCGCGCCTTCTGCATGAAGGTCCTGAACATCGGCACGTCGAAACAATACTGGGTCTGCACGAATTGCGCGCCGGCGGCGATTTTCTTGCCGAGATGGATGGGGCGGAAGTCGAAGGGCGGCGCGAACGGATTGACGGCAGCACCCAGGAAGACTTGCGGCGGCGTCGTCAACTTGCGGCCGGACAGGAATTTGCCGTTGTCGCGCATGATGCGGACGGTTTCGAGCAACGACATGGAATCGAGGTCGAACACCGGCTTGGCGCCAGGCTGGTCGCCGGCCTGCACGCCGTCGCCGGTCAGGCACAGCATGTTGGCGACACCCATGGCAGCACCACCCAGCACGTCGCCCTGGATGGCGATACGGTTCTTGTCGCGGCAGGCGATCTGCATGATCGGCGCATAGCCCATGCGGGTCAGGAGCGCGCAGATGCCGACCGAGGACATGTGGCAGTTGGCGCCGGACGCGTCGACAGCGTTGATGGCGTCGACCCAGCCATCAAAAATCTTCGCCCTGTTGTAGACGTCTTCCGGGTCGGCGCTGTCTGGGGGATTGAGCTCGGTCGTCACCGCGAATTCACCGCGCCGCAGCACACGCTCCAGCCGGCCGCGGGAGGAGTGGCCGGGCAGGGGATCGAGCGGCAGATCAATGCCGGCCGGGTTCTCGTCGCGCTGACGGCCGATCATGCGGCGGCTCCGGTCTTTGGCGCGGCCGCAGCTTCACGGGCTGCCGCTGCCTGCGCGGTGACCCGCAGCCAGGCAGAGGTTTCGCGCAGCGACTGGTCGACCGGCTTCTGCACGGTCAGGATCTTGTCTGAGTTGACCATGTTCTGCGAACCTTCCCAGGCCTTGACCCAGACGCAAGGCATATCGGGCTCGACCTCGCAATTGCCGTTGGCACGCACGCCGCCGCACGGGCCGTTGCGCAACTGCTTGGGGCAGTTCATCGGGCATGACATGCCGGTCGAGGAGAGGATGCACTGGCCGCACATGCGGCAGTCGAACATGAAGCCTTTTACGCGCTTTTCGACGAACTTGATCGGAGCCTCGACGCGCCCGTAGCCAAGGCCTTTCCAAAGCGGGTGGAGCAGCAGGAAGGTGTCGGCAAAGCGGGCGTAGAACCATTCGAGCAGGCGCGAATGGCGGATCGACCACAGCCTGATCGCAAACGAGCGCTGCACGCGCCGCTGCGGCGATACATCGGCCGGCTTGTAGTCGGATTTCGGCGCTGCCTTCTTGACCTGAGTGGCCTGGGTAACCGTCGCCCCATCGTTTTTGACAGGAGTAGGATCAGACATTTTCTTTTCCGCCCGCCTTGACCAGAGCGACCAGCCGCTCGCGGTCATATTTCGTGTCGAGGTCCTGAAAAGCCTTTTCGACTTCGGCTTCGAGATCGTCGCTGACCGGAATGGGATCGGCCTTACGCCATTCGGCGAGATAGTCGTCGGTGCCGCCGGCGCCGGTGCGCATGGCGCACATGTCGATGGCTTCGGTGAAGCGCAACGGCAGTTCGCGCTTGGCGTTCTGCCGGCCTTTCTTGACGATGACCTGGGCAGGGATGTCGCGCCAGTAGACGACGATAAGATCGGCCATGAATTCTCGCTCCTCGAACTATCGAGCATTGCCGCATGCGCCGTGAGGCCGCTTGTTATGGGACGACGCGCGCGCATTCAAAAGCGACGCATTTCAATGTCGTAAAATGAAAGGTGCGTTTATTCGTTTGCGGCGTGTGTCGGCGGCAGGGTCGGCGTGCCAAAAAGGCCATCGTGCCTTATGCGGTCCGGGGCTGAAAAAACCTACCAGATTCCGGTTCTGAGGCCGGTCCAGACGTAGAACCAGATCGTCGGATGATACCACACTTTCGAAGGCAGGCCGGGATCGATCGTCGTCAGTTTTCCAGCCAGCGCATCGCGGACCGCCTCGACGCAGATGTCGCGCGAGAACGCCGTCTGGCGTAGCGCGTGACTTGAGATGGTGTCGCCTTTTTTCGATCTGCCGCGCGCCTGCTTCAGCACGCCGCCAGTGTCGACGCCAGCGTCGACGAGGTGGACAGTGGTGCCGAAATTCTGCGCATCGCCTGATACCAGAGCCCAATAGCCGCCATTCATGCCGCGATATTTCGGCGTGATGCCGGCATGGTAGTTGAGCACCGGGCAGGGCATTTTGCTCAGCATCTCAGCCGAGATCAGTCGGCATCCGTTGAGCAGCACAACGCCTGGCTGGATCTTCTGGATCGCCTGCAGGCACTCAAGCCCATTGGCCGAGGCCACCTGGATGATCTCCTGGCCCGGTCGCGGCTCGACCTCCAGCTTCTCCTCTGTAATCAGCCGCTCGGCATGGCCGGCGAGGAACCGCTTGCCCAGCCTGCTCAGCACCATCGTGCCAAGCTGGCCCATGGCCGAGATCCAGCCCTGGCGGCGAGCCCGGCCACGCAGCAATTGCTTTTTGGATTCAGGGGTTTCGAGGACGACGCTGACAGGACCAACGCGATCGGCGATTGCGTTGATCATGGCCCAGACATGCTGGCCGCCGCCGGTCACGACGACGATCGGCGCGCTGGTTCCAACCGGTGAAGACATAGCCCGCTTCCCTGCCTTGCACGCGGCCGCCTGCCGCATGCTGGCCTGAATTTGTGCCGGAATGGGGTTAAATCTTGATGACCACGCTCAGCGCTTGAACTCGATGATGTCGAGCTTCGATTCGTAATAGGGTGCAGGCAGTTCGATGCGCCATTCCTTGGCGCCGGTGCGGAAGGCGTAGCCGACCTGGTCGGTCTGCGGGCCGCTGCCGTAGGGTTTTGCCCGATCGTCGTTGACGGAGCCGGAGCCGAGATAGATCGCGCGCTTCTCGTTGTCGTCGAAGAAGCGGCCCTGGGTCCGCTGCGAGCCGCTGATCTTTTCCAGCCGCCAGCCGGAGCCATCGTCGGTCACCTTGCATTTGAACCAGCCATAGATGACGAGCGGGCTCAAGCCGCCTGCCTTGATGGTGCGGCACTTCCAGTTGCCGGTCAGATCCTTGTCGGAGAACGACACCAGGGGCTTGGCCAGCAAGGCATCGAGCTGTTTGACCTCGGCCGGGTCGCCAGCCTTCGCCTCGGCAAGGGCCGCCTTGCGCGTCTCGCCATATTTGTCGAGGCGAACCTTGTCGGCAGGGGTGATCAGCTTCTGCACCTCGCCGTCGGCAAGAGCGGGCAGGGTGCAGCAGAGCAGGCCGATGGCGGCGAGCAGTGGGCGAAGGATCATCTCTAAACTCCCCGAGTCTCTAAAATGGCAGTCGAAAAAAATGGCAGTTAATGTCTGGAGCGGCGTTCCTGCCGGCCGATGTCTGACTTTACTGGGTCGCTCGCGCCTGTCATCCATGCTTAACAGCGTCACCGTCAAAAATCATGGTGTGACGCATGCGAATCTTGCTCACGGGGTCGTCTGGTTGGCTAGGCAGCGCGCTGGCGCCGCGCCTGCGCGGACTTGGCCATGACGTCATCGGCCTCGACCCCGTCCCGTCAGCGGAAACCCAGATGATCGGCTCGATCGCCGACCGTGACCTGGTCATGCGGGCGGTCGGAGATAATGGTATCGAAGCCATCATTCACAGCGGCGCGCTGCACAAGCCCAATATAGAAAGCCGCGCCAACAGCGATTTCGTCGCCACCAACGTGCAGGGCACGCTGAACCTACTCGACGCGGCGGTGGCTACCGGCGTGCAGCGCTTCGTCTTCACGTCGACCACTTCGCTGATGATCTCGCAGGCGATACGCGACGGGTTCAATGGCGGTGCGCGCAAGGCGGCCTGGCTGACGGAGGCGATGTCGCCCGAGCCGCGCAACATCTATGGCGTCACCAAGCTTTCGGCCGAACATCTCTGCCGCCTCTATCATCTTCAGCACGGCCTGCCGGTGGTCGTGCTGCGCACGGCCCGCTTCTTTCCCGAGGCCGATGACATGGCGCATGCCATCGAACAGTCTGATGCCAACACCAAGGCGAACGAATTGCTGTTCCGGCGGCTGACGGTGGAAGATGCGGCGCAGGCTCATATCGCTGCATTGGAGAAGGCGCCGCAGGTTGGCTTCGATACTTTCATCATCTGTGCACCGACTCCGTTCCAACCCAGCGACTGCGATGCGCTGATCAGAGACGCGCCGTCGGTGGTCGCTCGTTATTTTCCGGACTTTCCAGCGCTCTACGCGCGAAAGGGCTGGACGATGTTTTCCTCCATCGACCGGGTCTATGACGCGTCGCGGGCGCAGGACAGGCTGGGTTTTGTCTGCAAGACGAGTTTTGCCGATGTGATCGCCGGACTTGCGGGCGGGTAGAAGCGTAGCTATCCGTCGGAATGCTTTCGCCGGGAGGGATGCATGGGAGTAACAATCCACTTCGAGGGACAATTGCGCGGAGAGGGGCAATATGCTGCCCTTTTGCGAGGAGCCAGAGCGTTTGCTTTCACCCGGGGCTGGCCAGTTCGGGAAATAGATGAGCGCGAGAAGATACTCAATCGTGTCATCGACGAACGTGAGGTGGAGTATGTCGGTCCGGTTTTAGGGATAGAACTTCAACCGCACCTTGGTGCAGAACCCCTGCGGTTCGAGTTCGACAAGCACCTCTTCATACAACAATATTGCAAGACCCAGTTTGCGGGAGCAGACACGCATATCGAAATCATCGAGCTTTTTAGCGAAGTTGCCCCCCTTTTTTTCAATCTCGATATAGCCGATGAAGGTGAGTATTGGGAGCTTCGTGACCGCTCAATTCTGCAAGGCAATCTCGACGCCGTCGAAGCCATGATTGCCGAGGCGCTCCGCAAGGATCCAACCGCGCAGGGACCAATCAGGCTTGAAAGCGGGCGTATTGCTGATGTCGTATCGGATCGTCGAGCCGACAGCGAGTAATTGGCACCCCAGGGCTATCAGGGACTAGAGGTTTTGGCCTGATGTGCCATGGCGCTCGCCATTCCGGCCGTCAGGTCGCCATAGCCGGTCGGGCGCCGCTCATAGGCGAGGCCGAGCATGGCGGCAGCCTTTTCCGCAACCTTGTCGAGTTCGGGATCGTCGGTCTGGGCGAGATAGACCAGCTTCTCGTAATTGCCGAAATAGTCCTTGATCAGCTCAGGGTGCTTGTCGAGACCGAGCGGCTTCATGAAGAAGGCATCGAACTGACGGCACAGGAAGTCCGTCATGTAGAAGGACATCATGTCGTCATCGGCGATTTTCGCATAGGCTTCCATGCCCTGATAGAAGGCGAAGCAATGCGGGCCGGCCATGCGCTCGACGCCATGCTTCTCCAGGACGCGGTCAAGCAGGCCGCCGGTGCCGCAATCGGCATAGCCGACAAAGATGTGCTCGTAACCCTCCGCCTTGGCCTTCTCGATCGCCTTGTCCATGGCGGGCGCGATGCGGTCGGGATAGAAATGAAACTCCGCCGGCAGGCAGGTCAAGTCCAGGTGATTCAGCCCGAGCTGTTCCTTGACGGCCAATACCTCGCGCGCAATCATCCCGCAGGCGATGACGAGCAGCCTGTTGCCTTGATTCGGTTTCGTTTTCTGTGTCTTGGCCATGGAACCAGTCAAAGCCGGTTTTCGTTGCTGTGGGGCTAATTTATCTGTTGAGGGAAACACCGTCCATGAAACTGCTTCGCATCGCACCGATTGCCATTCTTGCCTCTGTCCTCGCCCTTACGGCTTGCGCGAACACCGTCCGCGGCGTCGGCAAGGACGTCAAATCGACGGCCAGGGCGGTCAAGGACACTGTCGCCAACTGATCGGCAGCCTCGTCCGTCATCTGGGAACAAAAAAGCCGCGCTTCAATGCGCGGCTTTTCTTGTTGGTCCATCCTGATGCCCTGGATCAGGCCGAAGCGCGCACATTGTGCTTGCGCTTCATGAAGTCCTTGGCGGTCTCGACCGCCACAGCGGCATCGCGGCAATAGGCGTCGGCGCCGACGGCCTTGCCGAATTCCTCGTTGAGCGGCGCGCCGCCAACCAAAACGACATAGTCGTCGCGAATGCCCTTTTCCTTCATCGTGTCGATGACGACCTTCATGTAGGGCATGGTCGTGGTCAAAAGCGCCGACATGCCGATGATGTCGGGCTGGTGCTTTTCGATCGCATCGAGATATTTCTCGACCGCATTGTTGATGCCGAGGTCGATGACGTCGAAGCCGGCGCCTTCCATCATCATGCCGACGAGGTTCTTGCCGATGTCGTGGATGTCGCCCTTGACGGTGCCGATCACCATCTTGCCCTGCTTGGGCGCGCCGGTGGCGGCGAGCAGAGGGCGCAGGATGAACATGCCGGCCTTCATGGCGTTGGCCGACAGCAGCACTTCGGGAACGAACAGGATGCCGTCGCGAAAATCCTCGCCGACGATGCGCATGCCTTCGACCAGTGCCTCGGTCAGCACCTTGTAAGGCACCCAGCCGCGCTCCAGCAGGATGTTGGTGCCTTCCTCGATCTCTTCCTTCAACCCGTCATAGAGATCGTCGTGCATCTGCTGCACCAACTCGTCGTCGGAAAGTTCGGAAAGGATGATCTCGTCGTCGGACATTTTAATCCAGCTCCTCACGGCATCGCGACTGCGTCGCAAGGCACAAAATATTAGCGTTCATACCTAACCCGCAACGGGCGGGTATCCATAGCTGATTTGCGACTTCCCGCAAAAGGAAAGCGACTGGAAAATCTATTGGTTTTCTTGTCGATTTTGCGACAGGCGTTGGCGCGGACGGGCCGTTTCGAATAGGGTGCATGGCTACGATCCGGCGAAAGCCGCGCCATGCGGCCGCAACGGTTACGGACCAGCCATCGTCAGGCCAGGCCATATTCAGGGAAGAGCGATCATGAGCGAACACGCGGCAGTCGACCAGGAAGCGTCAAACGCACGGCGTGGGCGCGC
>NZ_JBFUGJ010000191.1:0-11389 GCF_056402975.1 Mesorhizobium sp. P3_A9
CCGCAGACGTCGTCCAGGAAGAGCCGCCGGCACCCGCTCCGGTTGCCGAACTGCCCGTCGCATCCTGGGCCGGCCCCTACGCCGGTCTGAATGTTGGCTACGGCTTTAGCGGCCGTACCAAGGAAAAGGATTTCGGCGATTCGACCGACACCAAGGGCTTCGTCGGTAGCGTCTTCGGCGGCTATCAGTGGCAGCAGGAGAACTTCGTGTACGGCGGCGAAGCCGAACTCGGCTACAACGGCGTCAAGGGCGACGACAACGGCATCAACTCCAAGGGCGGCTTGGAAGGCTCGCTGCGTGCCCGTCTCGGCTACGCTGTGACCCCGGAAATCCTGCTCTATGGCACCGGCGGTCTCGCCGGCAAAAGCCTGAAGGTCGAGGATACCGTCCTCGGCGCCAGCGACACCGCTACCATGCTCGGCTGGACCGCCGGCGTCGGCACCGACATCAAGCTGACCGACAACATCTTCGGCCGTGTCGAGTACCGCTACACCGACTTCGGCTCGAAGGACTTCGACGGTATCGGCAAGGTCAAGGCCACCGACAACCGCGTCACCTTCGGCGTCGGTATGAAGTTCTAAGTCGTTCAAGCCACGACACGAAAAAGCCGGGCCTCGCGCCCGGCTTTTTTTGTGCCTGGCTGTTCTCAGCCCGGGACCGCCGACTTCAGTTCCGGAAACTTCTCGTCAAAACGCGCCGCCCAGCGGGTCAGCCGGCCACGGCCCTTTTCCCATTTGCCGGCGAAGCGCAGGGAGAGATAGCCGAGGCAGGCACGCAGCGCCATCTGACCGGCGGTGATCTTCTTCGGCAGTTTGGGCGGRTTGGCATTGAGCAGATCRAGCGCSGCGGTGATCTTCGMCCACTGGCGGTCGAGCCAGGGCTGATAGACCATCTCCTCAGGCCGGGTGCGGCGCTCATAGACCATCGACAGCGCGCTATCGCAGATACCGTCAGCCAGCGCCTCCAGCACTTCCGCTTCCAGCCGCTTGTCGGGATTGCGCGGGAATAAGCCGTTCTTCGAAATCCGGTTGAGGTGCTGGGTGATGGCGCGGCTGTCGTGAACCGAGCGGCCATCATCGAGCACCAGAACCGGGATCTTGCCGAGTGGATTGGCGCCGATCAGTTCGGCCGGTTTGTCCTCGGTCTTGACCGGCACCAGATCGAGCGCGATGCCGGCATAGGCCGCGGCCATCCTTACCTTGGAGCTGTACGGAGAGGCAGATGCATAGAGCAGCTTCGGCATGATCGGTTTCCTGTTTGCAGGCGTCCACTGTTGACTGGACAAGCGCTCGCGATCAACCGCCAGAGCGCAAAAAAACAGCGGCCAGAAACCGGTTGTGGTTTCCGCCCCAGACATCGCGACAGGCCTACAGGCTGATACGCTGGAAAACACGAGCAAGCGACGACGGCAGGCTGACGGGATTCAAACCTGCATTCGCATCTCACCAACCCCAGGCATTGCACCGGGGCCTTTGCCGATCGCAGCAGGGAGACAATCCAAAGGGCGAGCGAGGCAGCCAACCGGCGCCTCGCTTTGCTTGCCCCTCGGTCCCATCCCGATGTTCAGCCCTCAGGGCTGAACCCGCTGCCGGACTTGCTTCGATCCAGTGCGTCAGAGCGTCCTTGCCGAGTCCCGAAGGACACGCGACGCCCCAACGACCGGTCTACTTCTTGGCCGGAGCCTTCGCCTTCGCAGGCGCTGCCTTGGCCTTCGGCGCAGCGGCTTTCTTCACCGCAGGCTTTGTCGCGGCCGCTGCTGCTTTCGCGGCCGGCTTTGCTGCTGCCTTAGCGGCGGGCTTTGCCGCTGCTTTGGCAGGCGCTGCCTTCTTGGCCGCGGGTTTTGCCGCCGCCTTGGCCGCAGGCTTCTTGGCCGGTGCTGCTTTCGCGGCTGGCTTTGCTGCTGCCTTAGCGGCGGGCTTTGCCGCTGCCTTGGCGGGCGCTGCCTTCTTCACTGCGGGCTTCGCCACAGCCTTGGCTGCAGCCGGCTTCTTGGCCGGTGCTGCTTTCGCTGCGGGCTTTGCCGCCGCCTTGGCAGGCGCTGCTTTCTTCACTGCTGTTGCGGCCTTCGCCGCGACTGCTTTTGCGGGTGCTTTCTTTGCCGGTGCYTTGGATGCCGGCGCTTTAGATGACTGCTTAGCCATGTCATGCCCCTTCACGTTATGCCGATGGCCGTGAATGACCCCGGCGCGCAATGCATATCTGACTCGCGGCTCGCTAGCCAGCGAAGCAATGGTATGATTTTCTCAGCTTAAATTTTCGTTGAGATCGAGATGCGATCACACTCATCATCGCAACAATCCGTTGCTGATCTTCTGATATCGCCAGCAATTTCACACCGGCATTCTCGATGCCAGTCCACCATCGAACTCCGAAGACTAGTGAGCAACTTTACGCCTGATCGTCAGCCACGAATATCATGACCTGCCACCTCATCGCGGCGATCTTCTTCCTGCAGACGAACGGTGCATGCGGATCACGAGCGCGACGCGACGACCGATCTGACAATCACCTTGTCAAGCATGCTTCCACCGACTGCTGACAGATTGACAGAATACTCTGCATGGCAGAGTATTCTGCATTGTCACTACCGCTGCCCGAGATTGCCGAGTCATATGGCGACGGCCCAAGGCTTGCCGCATTGGAGCGCACTGATGAGTGCCGACGACATCATCCATCAGAGCACGAGGCTCAGGATCATGGCCGTCTTGAACACGCTGGAAAGGCGCGAGGCGCTGGAATTCAGCCAGTTGAAGGCCATGATCGAAGCCACTGATGGAAATCTCGGGGCGCACATCGATACGCTGGCCAGAGCGGGCTATGTCGATGTCGAAAAGCTTTTCGTCGGGCGGCGGCCGCAGACCCGGATCAGGGCAACGACAATTGGGCGGCGGGCCTTTCGCGGCCACATTGCTTATCTTCGTAAGATCATCGACATGGCCGAGCCGGCGCAACGCAAAAAATAGCACTGCGATCGAGCGAACGCCCTTAGGCTCTTTGTTTGGCGCAATTCCCCAGGGAAAGCGCTACGCAGTTTTCCTGGAATTGCTTTAGCGCGTTGCGACCACGGCAACGCCGGCGCCGATCATCACGCCGCCCGCCGCGCGGTTGACCCGTCGCACGATCTTGGGCGTGCGCAACAGATTGCGGGCACGGCCGGCGAGAAGGACATGCCCGCCGATCACCACAATCTCGACAGCCAGGATCACCGCGACGAGGACGCCGAGATGCGCTGATGTCAGCGAGGCTCCGACGACGTTGGGCAACAGCGCCACATAGAACAGCGGCATTTTCGGATTGCCGAGATTGAGCGCGACACCGGTGGCAAAGATCGTCAGCAGCCCACGCCGGCCGGAGACGGGCTGCAGCTCCGGCACGACGGGCACGGCCGTCCACAGCTTGATGCCCATCCAGATCAGATAGGCCGCTCCGCCATAACGAAGCACCGTCATAACGATCGCCATCTTGGCGGCGATGATCGACAGCCCGAAGGCAGCGAGCATCAGGAAGATGATGATACCGACCACAGTGCCGGCACCATAGGCGATGCCCGACGCCGCACCGCCGGAGATCGTGCGGGCGACGATCGTCATGTTGTCGGGGCCAGGGCTGGCGGCGAAGACGAAGAAGGCGGCCGCGAAGGCTAGGATGGTGGCAAGGTCCATGAAGGCTCCCGAAAGTGATGCGTTGCTCTCGGTGAGAGGGTTAGCCGCTTTACCTGCCGGCGATAGTCCGAAAAATTCAGGGCTTTCGTGACACCAGCAGCGCGGTTGCGGCGGATGCCGCGCCGAACAGGCAGGTGCCGCTCCAGCCCCACGCCGAATAGGCAAGCCCTGCAAGACCAGAGCCGCAGGCGCCGCCGAGAATCATCGTCGCCATGAAGATGGTGTTCAGGCGACTGCGGGCTGTCGGATCGAGAGCATGGATGCGCGCCTGGTTGGCGACCTGCGACGACTGCACGKCAAGATCGAGGATCAGCACCGCGACGATCATCGCCGCCAGCGATCCCTGGAACAGGCCAAGGATGGCGAAGGCGGCAACCGCCAGGCCGGCGCCGATCGAAACGATGACGTCTGGCCCGCGCCGGTCGGCGAAGCGGCCGGCGAGCGGAGCCGCAAACGCGCCGGCGACACCGACCAGTGCCATCAGGCCCACTGCCGTGGCGCCGAAATGATAGGGAGCGGCGTCGAAGGCAAGAGCGAGTGTCGACCAGAAGCCGATGAAGGCCGCGAAGATCAGCGCCTGCACGACGATCGCCTGCCGCAGGATGCGGTGCGTGCGTAGCAGCGTCCACAGCGAACCGAGCAGCCTGCCATAACTCAGATCGGTGACCGGCTCGACGCGCGGCAGACGCCAGGCGAGTGCCGCGCCGGTGGCAAGCATCAATGCGGCGGCGGCCGCGAAGACGGCCTGCCATCCCCATATGTCCGAGATAAAGCCGCTGACGGTGCGGGCGAGCAGGATGCCGACGAGGATGCCGCCGGTGACGATGCCAAGCACACGGCCGCGCTCATGCGCCGACGCCAGATGCACGGCGAGCGGCACGATCTGTTGCGTGACCGTGGCGAAGAGACCAATGCCGATGCCGGCGACGACCAGCCACACAAAACTGGGCGCCAATGCGGCACCGACGAGAGCGACGACCAGCGCCGCCGTCGTCGCCAGGATGAGCGAACGTCGCTCGAGCCGATCGCCGAGCGGCGCCAGAAACAGGATGCCAACGACGTTGCCCAGGTTGCCCAGTTGCGTCACGACGGGAAGCACTGACACCGCGCCGGCCGACAGAGCGAACTGATGCGCCAGCAGGCCAAGCATCGCCTGGTTGTAATAATTGTTGGCGACGGTCAGGCCCGCGGCAATTGCGAGTATGGCAAGCAGACCATTGTCGATGGCAGTGCCGCGCGTGCCGGCGGGCGTATGCATTGTCGTCACGGCTGATAGCCGAGGCAGATGGCGCCGAGTGCGACGACGGCACAGGCGCCGACCCGTCGCGGCGTCAGCGTCTCGCCGAGAAACAGCCGGCCGATGAAAGCCGCGAAGACGACGCTGGTCTCGCGGATCGCGGTGATCGGACCGGCAGGTCCGAGCGCGAAGGCCGCCACCACGACGCCATAGGCCAGAAGCGCGAACAGGCCGCCTCCCAATGCCTTCCAGGTTTCCGGGGCCCGCGGGTCGACAGCGAGCCGGCCACGACTGGCGACGAAGGTTGCCGGCAGCAAGGCGCCATAGGCGAGCAGGACCCAGGCTGTGTAGGCGCCGACATTGCCTGCCATACGAACGCCGATCGCATCGACCGTCGCATAGGCGGCAATGATTGCTCCCGTCGCCAGTGCATAGAGGATCGATGTCGTGGCGGCTCTTCCTCGTCCGAGCGAAAGACCCATGATGCCGCCACCGACAAGGGCAACGCCGACGGTCTCCAGAACGGTGAGCTGCTGGCCGGCGAGCAGGAAGCCACCGAGGGTGACGAGCAGAGGCACGCTGCCGCGAACAATCGGGTAGACCTGTCCCAATTCGCCATATCTGTAGGCCGCCACCAGAAACACGCTGTAGCCGACCTGCAGACAGGCCGAGAGCCCGACATAGGGCCAGGCCGATGTGGCGGGAAAACCGTTGAAGATTGCAAGGGGAATGGCCAGCGCCGTGCTGGAGAAGCTCATCACGGTGACGGTACACAACCTGTCGGCGCCCGTTCGCAGGAAAGCGTTCCAGCTTGCGTGCAGGATCGCCGCGAAGAGCGCGAGGCCTATGACCAGCGGGCTCATTGCGGCCTGCGCGAGGCGGCAACGATGTCCAGGGCGGCCTTGCGGGCTTCACGAAGAGCGGTATCCGCCTGCCCCATCTGCGCCATCAGGGTCGCCCCTTCGATCAGCATCAACAGCGTCGCCGCCACGTTCTCGGCCCGCCCGCGCGGCATCACCTGCGCGAGGATCGCCTGCATGCGCTGCCTCAAGCCGTTCTTCTGCCTGGCGACAGCCTCGAACACCGGATGCCGGGGATCGCCGAATTCTGCCAGCGCATGGGCGAACAGACAGCCGTGGAAATCCGGACTCCGGAACCAGCGGCCATGCCAGTCGAATATCCTGGCGATCTTCTGCTCCGGCGTGATGCTCTGCTGCGCAAGCTGGTCGAGCTGATCGTCAAACCGTCTGGCGCGATAGTCGAGCACCGCGACGATCAGCTCGTCCTTGCTGGGGAAATGCCGATACATCGTCATCTTGGCCACGTCGGCTTCGGCGATGATCCGGTCGATGCCGGTGGCATGGAAGCCGGCGCGCTTGAACAGTGCGTAGGCGGTTTCGACGAGATGCTGGCGTTTGTCGGAGAGAGGTGACGGTGTCATGGCGCGCCCAAGTGATGAGACAGGTCTGTCTCATACCTATGCGATGGATCGCACTTGCTGTCAACACGGCACGGAAAAGCCCCTGCGGCTGATTGAGCCGCAGGGGCTAAAGCAAATCGATAATCGGAAAGCTGCGTCTAGCGCAGGACGCGGCAGCGGCCGTTGTAGACCATCCAGCGGTCGAAGCCCGAGACGCAGAATTCGACATTGTCGCCGATCGAGGCAAAGCCCTGCCCTTCCTCGATCAGATACCAGATGGTCCGGTCGTGGCCGTTGGAAAGACTGACAGTGGCGCCGCAGTAACGGCGGCCGATCGGCCAGGTGTCGTTGGCCGGCAGATAGCGGTGCTGATGGATGCGGTGAAAATCGGTGATCTGCACATCCGGCAGATGCGGCACATGATGCACCTGGTAGGAGAAGCGGCTGGAAATCTTGCTCAGCACCCAGGGCTGGCTGCAGACACCGCCATCGTCGTCGGAATAGACACCAAGGTCGGCCGCCTGCACTGCCTGGGTGATACCGAGAGGCGCGGCAAGCGGGGTGCAGAGCGAAATCAGGGCGGCAAGAGCGGATTTGGCGAAGCGAGTCATGACAGCCTCTCAAGGTCGATTGCGCGCACTGTGCGGATTCGCTTGACGGCGGTCAAGCGGTTGCCGAAACAATGGTTTCCAGAAACGAGCTGGAACGTCCACCAACGTACTTACCGGCTACGCGTTCCTCTCCAGGATCAGTCTTCTGGACGAAAAGCCGGGTTGAAGACGACTTCCCAGAGATGGTCATCCGGATCCTGGAAATAGCCGGCATAGCCACCCCAAAACGTATCTTGCGCCGGCTTGACGAGGCGCGCGCCAGCGCTGATGGCCTGCGCCATCACGGCATCCACCTCGGCCTCGCTCGTGACATTGTGGCCGATGGTGAACTCGGTCGGGCTGCGGCCGGTTTGGGCGATGCCAGCGTCAACAGCGATGTTGGAGCGTTCGAAAATCGCAAACCTCAAGCCACCCTGCAGATCGAAGAAGGCAACGGCGCCGTGCTCGAACTCCTTGCCGATGATGCCTTCGGTCGGAAGCCCGAGGCCGTTTCGGTAGAAGTCGAGCGACGCCTCCAGACTATCGACACCAAGCGTGATGACACTGATGCGAGCTTTCATATGGTTTCTCCTTTCTATATTCACGATGCGCGATGTCGGTGACATCGAATGGCACCGAAAGCTTGGTGCGGTTTGCCATGGCGGGAGCGGCACGCATTGAAGATTTCGGCCAAAATGGCCGAGGCCAGAGACCGAGCCGGCGATAAGACTGTGGGTCGAGCGGACTGACAAAGGCAGACGGGATGGAAGCGGTACTGGCGCAGACCACCGGCTCTTTCCAGGAACGGCCCGCAGGGGGGCGRCTGGGTGCCGCTTTCGCGTCCATCTGGGTCCACCGCATGCGAGACCAGGACGCTCCACCTGTCGTGATAACGCCGGATGCGACGATCGACCTGCAGTGGATCGACGGCCGCTTTCGGGTCGCGGGACCGGACCGGGAGCCGCAGATCGAGATACTGCCGTCCGGAGCAACGATCGTCGGGTTCAGATTCCGGCCAGGGGCGGCCGCCGGTTGGCTGGGCGTGCCTGCCAACCGGATCGTCGGAGAACGCCTTGACCTCAGCGAGCTCTGGGGGGCGCTGGCGTGCCATCTGGCAGGCCGCATCCAGGCCACGCCCGATCTCGCCAAGCTGGTGGGACAATTGGAGGAGGCGATTGGCGCACACGCGCAAGACCACTGTGCGCCCGATGCGGTCATGGGCTTTGCCTTTGACGTTATCGACCGAGGTCTGCCAGCCGACAAGCCGCTGGTGCCTTTCCTCTTGCGCTCCTTGCATATGAGCGAACGAACGCTGCGGCGGCGTTTCGAGGAAAGTTTCGGCTACGGCCCGAAGACGCTTGACCGGATCCTGCGCTTCCACCGCTTCAGGCGCCTGCGGCAGGCATCCAGCGATACCTCAACCGCAGTGTTGGCGATCGAGGCCGGCTATGCGGACCAGGCCCATCTGATACGAGAAAGCAGGCGGCTATCCGGCATCACGCCGGCCGCGCTGGCTGCCACCGGAGTATAGCCTCGGCCGAGGCAGCCGAAGCCATGCCCGCCTACTCTCCGGCCAGCCATTCCAGCGACCAGTGCGCCGGCTTTTCCACGGCGAGCAATTTGTGCAGTGCCGGCAAAACGGTTCGCAATTCGCCTTCCAGCGTGAAGGGCGGGTTGACCACCACCATACCGCTGCCGTCGAGGCTGGGCTCGGAAGAGGCCGGCCTGATCTCGAACTCTATGTCGAGGATTTTCGGGATGCCAGATTGCTTCAGCGCCTTCCTGAAGGCGATAATCGACCGGCGGTCCTTGATCGGATACCACAGCGCATAGATGCCGCCCGGCCAGCGCTTGTGCGCTGTTACGAGCCCGTCGACGAGGCGGTCGAACTCGCCCGCCTCCTCGAAGGGCGGATCGATGAGCACCAGGCCGCGCTTCTCCTTCGGCGGCAGATGCGCGCCGAGTGCCAGCCAGCCGTCGAGCTCGATGATGCGGGCTTGAAAATCACCGGCAAACAGTGTCCTCAGCTTCGCGGCATCCTTGGGATGCAGTTCGATCGCCGACAGCCGGTCCTGCTTGCGCAGGAGRTGSCGCGCGATCAGCGGCGAGCCCGGATATTTCTGGATGCCGCCCTCGGGGTTGAGCGACCGCACCGCCTCAAGATAGGGCGCCAGCAGTGCCGCCACCGGCGCAGCGAACGAGGCGTCGATCAGCCTGCCGATGCCGCCTTGCCATTCGCCGGTCTTCTGCGCCTCGAGAGACGACAGATCGTAGCGGCCAATGCCGGCATGGGTGTCGACGACGCGAAACGCCTTGTCCTTCTGCTTCAGATACTCGAGCAGGCACGTCAGCACGACATGCTTGACGACGTCGGCGAAATTTCCGGCGTGGTAGGCGTGGCGGTAATTCACTTGGCTCCCCTGCCCCAGCGCGGCGGCGGTGGTTGCGAGTTCGGATTTTCCGGCCGGCCGCCACTGGAACGCAAGCTCAGCAAAAACCCGATCAGGCCGATCGCCATCAACGCCAAGCCGACTGGCCGCGCGCGCCTGTCGGCCTCGCCGGCGCCGGAGCGCAGGACGAGGTCGACCGCGCGCATCGGAATGTCTTCGGCATCACCCGGGCCAACAGTGAAAACATAGGGGCCGGGACTGACGGTCGCGATCACGCCGCCCTCATCGCGAAAAATCTTGTCGGGCAGCTGTGGGCTGACCTGGCGCGGGTTGTCGACATGGTTGAACTGCAACGTCGAGGCAAGCACCGTGCGACCATTGCTGGCGGCGGTCAGCGTCAACACCGTGCGCTGCTGCGAAACGATGCGTTCGGCCCGCGCGGTGAGGTCGACCAGCACCCGCACCGGTGCGTCGCGGCCGGAGAGCGACACGGTCAATGGCTTGAAGCGGCCTTGCTCATAGACGCGCCAGGTGCCGATCTCGCGGCCGGAAAAATTGGTCATCGCCCAGGGATAGATGAGGCCGACGCCGGCGCCGGCGAGCAGGATCAGGACAAACAGAAAGCGCATTCAGACAGTCACCTTGTATCGCACCTTGCTGGACAACTAGCTTGCGTTGGCGCCGTCGCGCAGGCGTTCCATCTCRTCCAGCAGCATGTCTAGGCCAAGCTCGAAKGTCKYGTCGAATTCGGCGGTGCCAAAAAARCGSCCGACGGCCATGACATTGGGAAAATCCCGGGCCAGTTGCTCGTCGCTGACCGTGTTCACAGCCGACGGMCCCTTGGCATAGCCTGCGTTCTCGTCCAGCACCGCGCCCATCAAATAATAACCGACGGCACGAAACAGCCGCGCGCTGAGTTCGGCATCGAAGCCGCCATCCCTGAACAGGCCGATAACGCCGTTCAACCAGGCAAGGCAGGTCGGCGAGTTCATGCGGTAAGTCACGAAGAAAGTGGCATAGGCCGGATGATCGCGGCCGATGCGGCGAAAATCCTCGATGGCAATGCGCATCCTTTGCCGCCATGGCAGGCTGGCGTCGGGCATTTCAAGTGCCCCGACCAGCCGGTCGACCAGCGCTTCGTGCAAATGCGCCACCGAAGGAAAGTGGTGATAAATGCTCATCGCCTCGCAGCCGAGTGCCGCCGCCAGCTTGCGCATCGAAAAGCCGGCGATCCCCTCCTTCTCGATCACCTCGAAGGCCGCGTCCTCGATCATCTCGCGCGACAGCCGGCCACGGGTTCTGGTTTTTTTTATCGATGTGTCCATGGCGCCGCTTGACAGCTTACACTGTAAGGTTCATTTTCCCCATCACCTTACATCGTAAGGCTAACAAAGACCAGAGGAGAATGTCATGTCTGCCAATCGCATTCTTTCATCCGTGCTTTCATCCATACGCCATGCCTGCCTGCTTACCGCTGCCGGCTGTGCGCTGACGCTGGCCGCCGCACCTGTCCATGCCGACGATTATGATGCAACCCTCAAGGACATCCAGTCGACCATGGGCGGCGTGCCTAGCTTTGTGAAGCAGTTTCCCAAGGCCGGTCTGCCCGGTGCCTGGGCCGAGGTCAAGGCCATCGAACTCAGCGACAAGACGGCGCTGCCGCCAAAGGTCAAGTCGCTGATCTCGCTGGCGGTGGCGGCGCAGATTCCGTGCAACTATTGCATCTGGTCGGACACGCAGGACGCCAAGCGCGCCGGCGCCACCGACGAGGAAATCCAGGAGGCCGTGGCGATAGCCGCGCTGACCCGCCACTGGAGCACCATCTTCAATGGCATGCAGGTGGATTTCGACACATTCAAGAAGGAAATGGGCGGACAGTAGGCTGTTCGGGCCCGAAGCGGGTGACCGCTTCCGGGTCGATCCATGCTCGATCGACAAGAGAATGGCGCTGCTGTTTTGTCGTTGCCCACCAGGGGACGGTCTGAGATGAAGGCCGTTCCCTGGCTCATACATTTTACGACAGTTGCGCTGGCGTGTCGTTCGGCTCACCTAGGCGATCGCGCAATGGACGGCGCGCTCTACCTATGCGC